>DASQHH010000521.1:0-2130 GCA_035632195.1 Vicinamibacterales bacterium | reverse complement strand
GCCGGCAGCTCCTGCAATCCGGCGTCGATCCCAAGGACTTGAACGACATCATCAAGGCCCTGACGCGCTTCGACAACGACCGTCTCTACGCGGACCCGAACGGCCTCGCGCAGCTCCAGGCGCAGGTGACGGACAAGCTGAAGAAGTTCGAGTTCCAGCTGCGGCGCAAGGCGGATCAAGGCAACGACTCTCTGTCGCTGTCCGGGTCCGATCAGGTCCCCGAGGGATTCCGCCAGTCGATCGAGGAGTACTATCGCTCGTTAGCGAAGAAACAGCCGCAGAAACCGTAGCTGTTGGAACGTATTCAGCGTCAATACCGCGCGCTTGCGATCGGCGGCGCCTGTGTGGCTGTGCTGACAACGGTCGTCATGGGCGCCATCGAATGGCGAACGCGCTCGAACGTCATCCAGTCGGCCTCGTGGGTGACGCACACGCTGCAGGTCGAGAGCGAATTCGGTGATGCGCTGCAGGCGCTCACCGACGCCGAGACAGGCGAGCGCGGCTTCGTGATGTCGTCGTCGCCTGAATTCCTTCAGCCGTACACGAGCGGGGCCGCCGCGTTCGAGGGGGCGCTCGATCGGGTCCGGACCCTCACCGCGGACAACTCCAGCCAGCAGCGCCGCCTGCAGGACATCGACGCGCTCGCGCGGGCGAAACTGGCCGACCTGGCGCAGGCGGTGAGCCGCGCGAAGGCGGGCGACCGCGACGCGGCGATGGCCATCGACGCCGCTCATAAGGGGCGGCGGATGGAGGATGTTCGCCGGCTCGTGCGCGAAGGCATAGCGGAGGAAGAAGTCCTGCTTGCGCGGAGGACGAAGGCGCTCGGCGACGCGATCGCGCGGCGCGGCTACTGGATATGGGGTTTCGTCGCGCTCAATGCCTGCGTGCTGGCGGCTCTGCTGCTGCTCATGGTGCGCCTCCGGCGGCAGCAGCTGATGGTGACCGTCTGCACGGAGTCGCGCACGATCCGTCACGGCGACGAGTGGATTACGTTCGACGAATACCTGCGCCGGCGGTTCGAGGTCGACATCAGCCACGATTTGTCGCCGGCCGCCGCGAAAACGATTGCCGAGCGCCTGGCAGCGACGCAGACGCTCGACCGCCACTGAGGCGCGGCGCGTAACTTTTCCGCCTCTCCCTCGTTTACATCAACAGCGCATCGATGACCGAACCCGGCGACGACGAACGGCGGCTCGTCGAGGCCGCACAGCGGGATCCGTCACGGTTTGCGGAGCTCTACGATCGCCACTTCGATCGCGTCTACGGGTTCGTCCTCGGACGGCTGCGCAGCCGCGACGCCGCCGAGGATGTCACGGCGGAAGTGTTTCACAAGGCGCTCGCGGCGCTGCCGTCGTTCGAGCTGCGCGGCGCGCCGTTCGGAGCGTGGCTGATCCGCATCGCGGCGAACGCCGTCGTCGATCGCGCCAGGAGCGGCGGGCGCGAAATCGCCGGCGCGTCGGCGTCGAGGGAGCCGGCCGTCGACGCAGCGGCGGACGCGGACCTGGAGCGTGCTGAAGAGCACGCGCGGCTGCAGCGCTTCGTCGAGGAACTGCCCGACGATCAGCGGCGCGTCGTCGTCGAGCGCTTCGTGAACGAGCGCAGCGTCCGCGAGGTGGCGGCGCTGATCGGCCGGAGCGAAGGTGCGGTCAAGCAGCTCCAGCTCCGGGCGCTGCACGCCCTTCGCGCGCGAATGGGAGGCATCGATGGCTAAGTACTCCCAGCGCGAGATCGAACGTTTGCTGGGTGAACTGCCGCGTCCGGAATTCCGCGCGCGGCTCAGAAAGGATCTCATGCCTGCAGTCGCTGTCAGCCAGACCGCCGCGCCCGTACTCCGCGTCAGGGGAGCAGCCGCGGCGATCGACTACTACGTCCGTGCGTTCGGCGCCCGCGAGCAGATGCGGTTCGAGGCCGGCGGCAGCATCCCGCACGCCGAGCTCGTCATCGGCGACTCGCTGCTGATCGTCGCCGACGAGAACCCGATGTACGGATTCCCCGGGCCCGAGTCGCTTGGCGGCTCCCCCGCCGGCATCCGTCTGGACGTGGACGATGTGGACGCCGCGATCGATCGCGCCGTCAAGGCCGGCGGCCGGCTGGCGCGGCCGGCGACCAACGAGTTCTACGGCAGCCGGT
>DASQHH010000520.1:0-2456 GCA_035632195.1 Vicinamibacterales bacterium | reverse complement strand
GACGACCTGTTGATGACGAAGTACGGCATCGAGATGATCGCGGCGAATCGTCGAGGCCGCGCGAAGACGCTAGACGGCCGGCCGCGTAGTCACCCGCTGGGAGCGACACGTCGCGAACTACCTGGGCATGGTGCAGCTCGCCTGTGCCCGGATCTTGCTCCGGGCATTTGTGAGATAGCTTCTAGCTATCGTCCCTTCGCAGCGGCGCTCAGCATGTCGTCGATGGTCCGCGCGTTGCCTTCGTGGCACGCGAACTCGTACAGCTGTTCATCCGTGCGCTTCAGTCGGACCATCGCCGTCCACGGCCTCGTCCACGTCGTCGGATCATCGACGGTGATCTCGTAGTCGAGCTCGTCTGGCGCCGCCAGGCGGAATCGCTCCACGAGGTGCATGTTCGGTCCGGCGCCGAGGAAGTTCGTCTCGGGCCGAAGGTTCGTGGTATCGACGACGAGCGCGTCACCCTCCCAGCGGCCGCGGGAATCCCCGTCCCACGCACGCATCGATGCCGGAAGGTGCGGCCGGCCGTCCAACGGAATGACTCGCGCTTCATGCGCCGCTTCCATGAAGAAGAGGACCGCATCGGGCGTCTGGACGATTTGGTAGTAGGCGTAGATTCCGGCGCTCGGACTCCCGGCGACGCCGGCGATCCGCGGCATGCCGAACGTGAGGCAGCGCGTGTCGACCGGCAAATCCTGCACGCTCTCGACCGGCGGCCGTCGAGCGTCGCGCCGTTGACGACCCTCGAGCGTGTATTCCGGCAGCCGGCCGTTCGGCGGATCGGTGATCAGCGCAGTCCGGTTGTCGAACTTCATTTCCGTGAAGAACGCGGGATCGTAGGTCGGAGCCGTGTTGAACTGCGAAGGGTCGTCGAGCAGCGTCAGCAGCGATCGTCCGCTCGGCACGACCATGACGTGGCCGTCCTTCGATGTCGTCGCGGCCCGGCTGTTGAGCAGCGCCACCTCGGCGTCGGTGAGAAACGGCCGTCCTTCCAGTTCCGCGGGACGCTCCAGCGGGGTCGCGAACTGGTTCGTCCAGTTGCCCTGCAAATCGGGATGACCGCCGGCATGCGCGGAAGCCGACAGCACGACGGAAACGCCGATGAGGGCGACGACTCCACGAACCACGCGGGCTCCGAACGACCTTAACACGTCCGCCGGCACGCCGGCGCTATTGCAAGTACAGCAACACGGCCCACCCGCCCGAGGCGCTTTGCGCGTAGAACGTCCGCAGACGCTCGTACGCATCGGCCAGCCAGGCGCGCCGATCGTCGCTGGTCCAGCCGGACGGATAGATTTCCGCCTGCTTCAGCTTCGCGGCGTCGAAGCGGCCGATGAACGCGCCGCCGTCGATGCGGCGCAGCGCCGTGTGAACGGCTTTCACGCGCTGCGGATCGAGATAGCGCGCGGGCCCGTACCCGATGTCTTCGCCAATCGGCGTACCGCCGAGCACCGCATCGCCGAGCGGCGCCGGCGCCGTGTCGTTGGTCCCGCACAGCAGAAAATGGACGCCGTGCCACGCCTTCTCGAGATCGAGCTCTTCGCCGACGTCAGCCGGCTCGATCGCAGGCCGTGTTGCGGGACCGCGAGCATGCCTGACGACGCCGTTTCGAATCTCCTCGGGCAGCTCTGACAACGCTTTCGTGTATTCGGCCACGAACTGCGCTCGAAGCTCCGCCGGCATTTGCTGGATGCCGTCGCGCATGTCTTTCGGCAGCTGCGCAAGAACCGCCTCGACGTCGCTCATGCCCGTCGCCGGCCCGATTCGATAATCGATGATCGCTTCCACGAGGCCGGGATCGACCACGGCCCTCTCGAGCAGACTCGCTCGCACCTGTCTGAAGCCCGCGAGCATCGACATGTGCGCATTATGTCGGACCGCGAGGCTTTAGCCGAGCGTCCATCCGGAGCGCGAGGCTTCAGCCGAGCGGCAATCGTCTTGCGGCTCCATCCCCCATGACACTGCGGCGGCCGCCACGACTTCACCATTCGCTTTACGCCGGTGCCGTCCGCATCTTCTTTACGATGTGCGCGTTCCGGCGGCGAGCACTGTTCACGTCCCGCACGCTGGTCGAGCTCCTGGCTGGTGAACTTCTTCATAGCGGGACCATGTGCGACGTGGAAATTCTTGCCTACTGCTTCATGCCGGATCACGTGCACTACCTTGCGGAGGGACTTCGCGAGAACGCCAATCTTCACAATCACGCGCGGCGTTTCCGCCAGCGAACCGGGTACGCGTTTCGTCGCCAGCAGGCCGGATATCTCTGGCAGGACGGGTACTTCGATCGTCATCTCCGGAACGAAGATGCGACATTCGACGTCATCCGCTATATCGTCGCGAATCCGGTGCGCGCCGGCTTGTGCAGCTCTCCGGAGCAGTACGCTTTCTCAGGAGCAGCGCATTACGCTCTGAACGAGTTGGGAGGGTTTGTTCAGTGGCGCCCTGGGCGCTCGCCTAAA
>DASQHH010000519.1:0-4913 GCA_035632195.1 Vicinamibacterales bacterium | reverse complement strand
GATATCTCGATACCGCTGAACGATGTGCCAGCGACGCGCACCGTCGCGCAGATCGTCGAGCAGGTCGGCCGGCTCGTCGCGGAGCGTCCGGCCTCCTGATGGGCGCATCGCGGACCCTGCCCCAGGCGCTCGCCGAAGCCGCGCGGGGGGACGCGGGTTATTGCTTCGTGGCGAACGGCGGCGGAGAGGTCTTCCGCTCGTACACGGATCTGCAGTCGCGCGCGTTCGGCGTCGCCGCCGCGCTCCGCGAGTCCGGTCTCCGGCGCGGCGATCTGGTCGCGCTCGTTCTTCCCGACGCCGAGGCCTTCCTCACGACGCTGTTTGGCGCGTCGCTCGCGGGCGTCATTCCCGCGTCGCTTTACCCGCCGGCAACGACGGTCGACCTGAAACGGTTCTTCGACCTGACGGCCGAGACGCTGCGCGCGTGCGATGCGCGCGCGGTCGTGACCGCGCCGTCGCTCGCCGCGGGATTCGACGCGCTGCGCGCCGAATGTCCCTCGCTCGACTTCGTGCTGAGCCGCGACGCGCTCGACGGGCCGCCCTCCGAGCCGCAACACGCTCCTTCGCCGGACGATATCGCGTTCGTGCAGTTCACGTCCGGATCGACGTCCGCGCCGAAGGGCGTCGTGTTGTCGCACGCCAACGTGGCGGCGAACGTCGACGCCATCCGCGGCCCCTCGGGCCTCGCGGCCGGGCCCGGGGACGTGGCCGTGAGCTGGCTGCCGCTCAACCACGACATGGGGCTCGTCGGGATGGCGCTGGGCGCGATGTACTCGGGCCGCCCTGCGGTGCTGCTGCCGCCGCATCTGTTCGTCCGGCGGCCAGCCGAGTGGCTTCGCGCCATCACGAGACATCGGGGTTCGATCAGCTTCGCGCCGAACTTCGCGTACGACCTCTGTGTGCGGCGGATCAAAGACAGGGACCTGGAGGGTCTGGATTTGTCGTCATGGCGCGTGGCGGGCTGCGGCGCGGAGCCGGTTTATGCCGCCACGCTGGATGCCTTCGCAAGGCGGTTCGAGCCGGTCGGGTTCTCGCGCAACAGCTTCCTGCCCAGTTACGGGCTTGCGGAGCATGTGGTGGCGGCGACCTTTCCGGCGCGCGGTCGCGCCCCGCGGACGACGGTCGTGTCGCTCGAGAGCGTCAGCGCCCGGAACATCGCGGCGGCGGCGGAATCGGGCCCTTCGATGACGTTGGTCAGCTGCGGCGTCCCGCTGCCCGGTCACCGGCTCAGGGTCGTGGACGAACACGGACATCCCGTCGCCGACGGCCATATCGGCGAAATCGCTCTGGCAGGTCCATCCGTGATGCTGGGGTACTATAGAGATGATGCGTTAACATCCGAGACGATTCGTGACGGTTGGTTACATACGGGCGACCTGGGGTTTCTGTCGGGCGGCGAATTGTTCGTATGTGGCCGATCGAAGGACGTTCTCATCGTCAACGGACGCAAGTACCATCCACAGGATCTGGAGTGGGCCGTCGACGACATTGCCGGGATCAGGCGGGGCCGCGTCGTGGCCTTCGGGATGTCCGCGGGCGGCCGTCCCGACCGGGTGATTCTGGTCGTCGAGCCGAACGGCACGGCGCCGGCCGACGTGTTGATCAATGCGATTCGGCGGCGCATCGGTGATCTGTTCGGCGTCTACGTGGACGAGGTGGCGCTGGTGCCCAGTGGAACGATTGGGCGGACGACCAGCGGCAAGGTGCAGCGGTCGCTGACCAAAGCGCGCTACGAGCGGGGAGAGCTCCTCGCAGCGTCATGAGTGATGATGGACCTTCTCGATAAGCTCCGGGCGGTCGAAAAGCGGCTCGCGATGTTCGACGGAGAGGCGCCTCTTCCGGGCCTCACGATGATCGACCGCGTCCTCGGCCCGTCGGAGGTCGTCATCGACGGCCGGCCGACGCTGATGTTCGGGTCGAACAACTATCTCGGCCTCACGCTTCATCCCGCGGTGGTCGAAGCCGCACAGCGCGCGGTCGCCGAGTACGGGGCGGGCACGACGGGATCGCGCACGGCGAACGGCACGTTGGGCATTCACGAGCAGCTCGAGCGTGATTTCGCGGACTGGTACGGCAAACGGCACGCGATCATCTTCAGTACGGGCTACCAGGCCAATCTCTCGATCATCGGCGGCCTCTGCGGCCCCGGCGACGTGATCCTGATCGACAGCGACAGCCACGCGAGCATCTACGACGCGACGCGACAGACGGGGTCGCAGGTGATCGCCTTCCGGCACAATTCGCCCGAGAGCCTTCGCAAGAAGCTCGAGCGGCTGCCTGGCGGCCAGCGCAACCGGCTCGTCGTGGTCGAAGGGCTGTATTCCATTCGCGGCGATGTGGCGCCTCTCATCGACATCGCCGCGGCGTGCCGCGAGCGCGGGGCCTACCTGCTCGTCGACGAAGCGCACTCGCTCGGCACGTACGGCGCGCGCGGACTGGGATGCGCGGAGGCGCAGGGCGTCCTCGATCAGGTCGATTTCATCGTCGGGACGTTCTCGAAGTCGCTCGCAGGCATCGGCGGCGTGTGCGTGTCGGAGCACCCCGAGCTGCGCGCGCTGCACTTCCTGGCGCGGGCGTACGTCTTTACCGCCTCGGGATCGCCGTCGAACATTGCGAGCGTGGCGGCGGCCTTGCGCGTCGTGCGCGCGCACCCCGAGCTGCGCGACCGCCTGTGGGCCAACATCCGCATGCTCCGCCGCGGGCTGTCGGACATCGGCTACGTAATCGGCGAGAGCGAATCGCCGATCGTTCCGATCCTGACGGGGGACGAGCAGCGGACGGTGGCACTGTGGCAGCAGCTGGTCGGCGCCGGGCTCTACGTCAACGTGATTCTGCCGCCGGGCTGTCCTCAGGATGCATGCGTGCTGCGCGCCAGCTGCTCCGCCGCCCATACGACCGAGCAAGTGTCGCGCGCCCTGGAGATTTTCTCCCGCGTCGGCGCCGAAACCGGAACCGTGGCGCCGGCCGTCGCGCGCGTCAACTGACCCAGGCCCGCTCGACGGCGCGCCGATCCCGCTTCGACCGCATCGACACTTCGGCCCTCAGCGCGAGGCTGCGCCTCACCGCCTGCGACAGCGCGACGAGCGCGGACGGTCCCCCATGCCACAGCAGCTCGACGACGGCCGCCGCCGTGCGCGGAGCGGTCGCGACCAGGAACGGCACCGACGCGTTCTTGACCAGCGTGCAGATGCGGTTGGTGCGGGACAGGCGGACCAGCCACGATCGTCCGCGTCGCGCGGCGCTGCCTTTGTACTTGTGGCGCACGACGGCGGACGCGACGTACCGGGCGTCCCATCCGGCGAGCCGCGCCCGCCAGCCGAGATCGAAGTCTTCGAGATACATGAAGTAGTCGCGGTCGAACCACCCGCTGGACAGCCGGACGGCGTCGAGCGCCGACCGGCGATAGGCTGCGGCGCCGGCAGTCGGGCAGAAGACCGCTTCCGCATCGACCGCGGAGCGCCGACGGCCGGCGCTGCGATCGCGGCCACCGCCGGACCGCGTGAGTTCCAGCCCGGTCGAGTTGATGACGTCCGGTCGATCGAGGAACAGCTGCAGCGACTGCAGCATGCCGCAGTCGGATGACGCGCCGGCGGCAGCGTCGGCCAGCGCCCGGGCCCAGTCGGGCTCGGCGACGGCGTCGTTGTTCAGCATCGCGACCCACGCTCCGCCGCTCGCGGCGATCCCGCGGTTGCAGCCTTCGGCGAACCCGAGGTTCTCCGTGGCGCGAATGAGACGAGCCTCAGTGAACTCGGCGGCCACCATGTCCGCCGATCCATCGGTCGATCCGTTGTCGACGACAATTACTTCGAGCGCACAGCCGCGCTGATCGCGAAGCGACGCCAGGCACGCTCGCAGGTCGTCCCTGGAATTCCAGTTGACGACGACGACGGAGAGATCGACGGCCGCGGTCAGCGCAGCCATCCTTCAGTCCGGTACCAGGCCGCAGTCTGCGCGAGGCCTTCGGGAAGCGCGATGCCGGCCGGGATGCCGAGGCGATCGCGCAGACGGTCGACGCGGCAGACGAAGCCTTCGGCGTCGAGCTCACGGTAGCGCTGCGAATCGATCAGCGCGCGCTGCCCGCGGAGCCGGCCGACGAGATCGCCGGTCCGCGCCGCGGCGCGCAGGAGGGCATCCGGCACGGGAAGCGTCAGGGCGCGGCGTCCGACGGCCGCGGCGATCGCATCGAGCAGGGCGCACGCTGTAGCGGGCCGCTCGTGCGCCACGAAAAGGATTTCGCCGTGCAGACCCGCGTCGATCGCGCGGTCGATCACGGCGACGAGGTCGTTCACGTGCACGAACATGTACGCCGCCGTCCGCCGGCCGACCAGCGGCATGATACCGCCGGCGGCGAAGCGGAAGAGCGGCAGCAGCGCGCGGTCGCCCGGTCCGTACACGATGGTTGGCCGCAGGATCGTCCAGCGCAGGCCGGGCGTGGCGCCAACGACGCGTTCGCCTTCGAGCTTGCTGCGTCCGTACGGCGTGATCGGCACCGGCGGATCGTCCTCGGAGCGCGGGGCGGACACGGCCGCAGGGCCCGCGGCGGCGAGACTCGAGATGTGTACCATCCGGACGCCCGACCGGGCGGCCGCGGCCGAGACCGCCCGCGTCGCGTCCACGTTGGCCGCCTGGTAATCCTCGTCTCGCAGCGCCGACACGAGGCCCGCGAGGTGAACGACGGCATCCGCGCCGCGAAGCGCGTCGACGAGGCGATCGGGATCGAACGGACGGGCGATCCGGATGATGTCGTCGCCGCGCGCCCCTAGCGTTTCGCAGAGGTTCGTTCCGATGAAACCGTGCGATCCGGTGACGGCGACGCGGCGTGTCAACCGATCGCCTTCTCGTAGATGCGGTACGTCTTGTATCGCCGGGCACCGGCCTGTTCGGCCGGTTGATTGATGTCGCGGTTGTCCTCG
>DASQHH010000518.1:0-2147 GCA_035632195.1 Vicinamibacterales bacterium | reverse complement strand
CGGGTCGACCATGATGCCCTGGAAGCCGCCGAAGGCGCCGCCCGGATTCGCGTTCGACGCCACCTTGTGCCCGCGCTGAATCAGCGCCGCCCGGACAGCCTCGGGAATGTTGCTCTCGACGAGCAGGCCGTTGTTGCCGTGGTTGATCCGCGCCGCCTCGCCCGCCTCCTGGATGTTCATCCCGAAATCGATCAGGTTCACCGCCACCTGCGTGTGCCCCTGCGCCTGATGGTCGCCGCCCATCACGCCGTACGATACCCACGGCTTCCCGTCCTTCATGATGAACGCCGGAATCAGCGTGTGCAGCGGCCGCTTGTGCGGCGCGATCTGGTCCGGCGATCCGTTCGTCAGGTTGAAGCCGGCGCCGCGGTTGTGCAGCAGGACGCCGGTGTCGCCCGCGACCACGCCCGAGCCGAAGTCCGAGAACAGCGACTGAATCAGCGAGATGAAGTTGCCTTTGCCGTCGGCGGCGGTCATGTAGATGGTGTCGCCGCGATCGAGGCCTGTGAAGTTCTGAAGCGCCTCCTCGACGGCCGGCGCGCTCGACGTGATCCCGGCAATCGCGCCCGGCTTGTACGACTCGGCCGCTTTGTTCGGATCGATCTCCTTGCGCCGGACCGCCGCGTACTCCTTCGAGATGAGCGCCTTCAGCACGGCCGGCGGCACCGACTCCGGATCACCCAGATACGCCGCGCGATCGGCGAACGCGATGCGCTTGGCCTCCGTCAGCGCGTGCAGGAACTCGGCGGAGTTGTGGCCCATCGACTTGACGTCGAATCCCTCGAGGATGTTCAGCATCTCGAGGACGACGAAGCCCTGCGTATTGGGCGGCAGCTCGTAGACGTCGTAGCCGCGGTAGTTCGTGGAGATCGGCTCGACCCAGTCGGCCTTGTGATCCGCGAAGTCCTTCTCGTCGAGCAGGCCGTCGCGCTTCTTCATGTCGGCGACGATGGCCCGCGCGATCGGCCCTTTGTAGAAGGCGTCGCGTCCGGTCTTGCCCACGAGCTCCAGCGTGTTCGCGAGGTTCGGGTTCTTGAAGATCTCGCCCGGCTGCAGCGGGTGGCCGTTCGGCAGGAACGTCGCCGCGGTGACGGGATCGGCGGCGAGCTTCCGCTCGCTCGCCTTCCACTGTCCGCTGATGATCTCCGAAACGGGGTAGCCGTTCCGCGCGTAGTCGACGGCCGGCGCGACGACGCGCGACATCGGCACGCTGCCATATTTCGCGAGCAGCTCCGCCCAGCCCGAAACGACGCCCGGAACGGTGACGCTCAGGACGCCGCTGTTGGGCATGCGCGTCTGTCCGCGCTTCGCGTACTCCGCGGGCGTCGCCGCGTACGCGGATCGTCCGCTCGCGTTCAGCGCGTGCAGCGACTTGGTCTTCGCGTCGTAGACGATCGCGAAGAGGTCCCCGCCGATGCCGGTCATCGACGGCTCGACGACGGCGAGGACGGCGGCAGCGGTGACCGCCGCGTCGATGGCGTTGCCGCCTTCCTGCAGGACTCTCAGTCCGGCGGCCGAGGCGAGCGGCTGGCTCGTCGCGATCATGCCGTTGCGCCCCATGACAACGGAGCGCGTGGCGTGCACGTTGGCGGCCGGCCGATCCCCGGGGAGCTCGCGCGTCACGCTACCTGCCGGCTGCTGCGCGGACGGGATGATGACGGAAGCGGCGATGACGGCTGCGGTGGTCGCAATGGCGCGTTTCATGGGGCTCCATCCTATTCACGGCTTTTTCACTGACTGAGAAACGTCTGTGACAATCGTTCCAGGAGCTTCGGGAGCGTTTCGCCGTCGAGAGCGAAGCGGCCCAGCTCCGGCGCCCACGAGAGTTTATAACTTCTTGCCATCGCCGATACCCAGATCTGCCTGACCGGTGCATTGGGCGAAACGACGAATTTCGTCTCGGACGGCTCCTCGAACACGACGTTCAGTACGCCGTTCTGCAGCTCGATTTCGAACCCTTGGGTGTCCGCCAGGGGCAAAAGCGACCGCCGAGCGTCTTCGAGCGCCTCGTCGCTTTTGACCCGGAATTCCTGCTCCGTCAGGCCGGCCATCCGCCTATTAAACCTCCGCGCGGGTTCATACGTCTAACCATGTGGAAGAAGGAGATCGGGCAATGCGTGAGTGGCGTGACTGGAATTTCTCGAATA
>DASQHH010000517.1:0-2349 GCA_035632195.1 Vicinamibacterales bacterium | reverse complement strand
CTCGAGGCCGGCGAATGCCGCATCGACCGTGGCCGCGCGAATGCCGCGCGTGAGCGCCTCGGCCCGGACGGCGCTCAGCCACTCGTCAAAGGGCTGCGCCGGGAGTGGAGCAACGGGCGCAATCGGCTGCTGCAGGACCAGCACGATTCCAACGACGACTGCATGGAATTGCAACACCCTTTCATTATGATCGGTTTATGGGTAGTCCCGCGTTTCCGGGCGTCGACGCGGCCACCGCGCAAGCCGTGGCCGCGCTCACACGCGGCTGCACGTTCGACGACTTCCTGCTGACCCCGCAGCGATCTGTCGTGACCCGCCGCGACCCCGCGGCGATCGATCTGTCGTGCCGCGTCTCGCAGCACCTCACGCTGAAGCGCCCGATCGTCTCGGCGAACATGGACACGGTGACGCGCGCGCCGATGGCGATCGTGCAGGCGGAAGAGGGCGGGATCGGCATCATCGACCGCGGCTTCCGTCCCGGCGACATCCAGCCGCAGGTGCGCGAGGTCGAGATTGTCAAACGGACGCAGCACGGCGTGATCGCGGATCCGTACAGCGTGTCGCCGTCCGCGTCGGTCGACGACGCGGCGGCGCTGATGCGGCGCTCGCGCGTCGGCACGCTCGTCGTCCTCGACGATCGGCGCCGGCTCACGGGGCTGCTGACCGAGCGCGATATCCGCTTCGTCAACGGCGGCGGGCTTCGCGTCGCCGATCGCATGACCCCGCTCGGCGGCCTCGTCGTGCACAAGGGAGCGCTGTCGCCTGCGGACGCCGAGCGCATCATGGTCGAGCGAAAAATCAAGAAGCTGCCGCTCGTCGCCGAGGACGGCACGCTGATCGGGCTCGTCACGTCGCGCGATCTGGTGAAGCAGCGGCGGATGCCGTTTGCGACGCGTGACGACCAGGGACGCCTGCGTGTCGGCGCCGCGATTGGCGCGACGGGCGACTATCTCGAGCGCGCCGCGGAGCTGCTGAAAGCGGGCGTCGACGTTCTTGTGATCGACATCGCGCACGGCCACTCACAGGTGATGGACCGCGCGATCGGCGAAGTCAGAAAGCGGTTCGGCGCCGTCGAGCTGATCGCCGGAAACGTGGGCACAGCTGAAGGTACCGAGTTCCTGCTCGAGCGCGGCGTCAACGGCGTCAAGGTCGGGATCGGCCCAGGCGGGGGATGTACGACACGCCTCACGACGAGCTTCGGCGTGCCGCAGGCGCAGGCGCTCGTCGACTGCCGGATCGCTGTCGCGCGATCGAAGACGCCGGACGTGCCCCTCATCGCCGACGGCGGCATCCGCCGCGACGGCGCGCTCGCGATGTCGCTGATGTTCGGCGGCGACTGCGCGATGCTCGGGAGCGCGTTCGCGGGCACGGAGGAAGCGCCGGGCGAGGTCGTCCACAAGTCGGTGCTGCTGCCCGAATCGCAGAAGACGGTGAAGGTTCCATTCAAAGTGCTCCGGGGGATGGCGTCGCTCGAGGCGATCCGCGATCGGCTGGACGTGGAGGACGCCGATCGCGTCGAGCTCGAAGCCATTGGCGCCGAAGGCATGGAGATCAGCGTGCCGGCGCGCGGCTCGGCGCGAGCGATCGTCCGCGACATGATCAAGCACCTCGTGTCCTCGATCAGTTACGGCGGGGCGGCCAGTCTGGGCGAGCTGCGCGAGAAGTTCTGGGCCGATCCGACTCGCTACATGATCAAACTGTCCGCGTCTTCACGTCGCGAGTCGTACGAGCGCTGAGGGATCGGCCCCGAGGCGCTCGGTTCCGTCGCGCAGCCCGTCCGTCGTTCGAAATCCAAAGCCGTATCGCACGAGACAAATCGCGACGCCCGCCGCGCGCGCGGTCTTCAGGTCAATCGCCGAATCGCCGACCATCAGCGTTTCGGCCGCCGGAGCGCCGGCGGCGGACATCAGGTAGCGCAGTCCCGCAGGGTCGGGCTTCCGGCCGTGCGCGGTGTCTCCGCCGAGGACCCAGCGAAAAAACCTCACGACGTCGAGGCCGCGCAGGATCTCGTCGGTGTGATGCTGCGGCTTGTTGGTCAGCACAGCCAGTGTCGAATGCGCGGCGAGCGCCTCCAGCATCTCTCGCGTGCCGTCGTAGAGCTTCGTGTGCCCGAGCAGCCGCTCGTTGTACAGCTCGAGGAACCGCCGGAGGTCGCGTTCGATGTCGAGCCGGGAGCCCGCGGCGGCGAGCGCGCGGCGGACCAGCAGCGCAGCGCCTTCCCCGACCATTCCGGCGATTGTGTCCACGGGAAGCAGCGACCCGCCGTGTTCGACGATCAGCGCGTTGGCGGCGTCCGCCAGATCGCGTCGTGAATCGATCAGCGTTCCGTCGAGGTCGAAAACGACGAGG
>DASQHH010000516.1:0-2990 GCA_035632195.1 Vicinamibacterales bacterium | reverse complement strand
CGCGGATGACCACCGACGGCACGACCGCCATCTGGGTGAAAGCGATCCAGAAGGGCTCGTCGATGCTCGTACTGCGTTCCGACAACGGCATGCCCAAGTGGACGCCCGCGACCGACGGCACCGATGGCTGCGGCGTGGCGCATCCGCCGCTGCCGCGCGGCACCGAGTACTGAGGTCCATCATGGCCGACGAACGCACGCACCACGTGAAACTGCGCCTCCTCCGCGGCTACGAATTCGTCGCGGAATTTCCCGGAGCAGCCCGCGGCGCGTCGATGCTCTTCGACGAGCCTGAGCCCCTCGGCAGGAACGCGGCGCCGAATGCTGCTGCGGTGCTCGGCGCCGCGGTCGGCGACTGTCTTGCCTCGAGCCTGGCCTTCTGCCTCCGTCGAGCGCACGTGGTCGTCGACGACTTGTCGGTAGACGTCACGACGCACGTGGCCCGCAACGAGCAGGGGCGTTTTCGTATTACGAGTATCGACGTGGAGCTCGGGCCCGGACTCGGCGACGCGGATCTCTCACGGCTCGAGCGCTGCGAGCAGCTGTTCGAGGATTTCTGCATCGTCACGGAAAGCGTGCGTCGCGGAATCCCCGTGGCAGTGACAGTCACAAATGGGGTCGCGGCGTCGACGCGGCCATGAATCGCGATGACCACCGAAACTGACGCGGCCGATGTGATTCGGCTGATACAGGCCGACTACGAGGAAATGCCGGGCCTTGCGCTCACGTGTGCACAGATTCGCCGCATGTGGGATCTGGACAACGAGTCATGCAACCGCGCTGTACGCCGACTCGTCGCCGTCGGCTTCCTCGAGCGGCGTCCCGACGGATCAATCACACGGAGGAGGATGCCATGCGCGTGCGAGAAATCATGAGCGATCCGGTCCTGACCGTCAGGGCCAGTCTGCCAGCGGAGGATGCATGGCAGCTGATGCTGACCAGGAGCGTCCGGCATCTCGTCGTCTCCGAGGGCGGCCGCGTCGTCGGCACAATCGGCGCCGCCGATCTTGGTGGCCGGATCGGCGGATCGCTCCGAACGGCGAAAACCGTCGCCGATCTCATGGATTGCAGCCCCGTGACGGTCGCGCCGCACGATGTCGTCCGCAGGGCAGCGAATCTGATGCGGAGCCGCCACGTCGACTGCCTTCCCGTTGTCGACCGCGAGCGGCTCGTCGGCATTGTCACTCTCGACGACCTGCTCGCGGTCATCGGCGGCGGTGCGGATCGTCCGTCCCACCAGAAGCGCGCGGCGCTGCACCATCGCGTCGCGCACAAGAAAGCGATGGCGGCCACCGGCCGCTGGTAGGCGGCGCGCTCCCAAAGGAGGCACTCATGAGTTCAGCCACTCTCGAAATCCCCGAAACGCTCGTCAAGCCGATCGAAGCAATCAATCAGACGGCGAAGCAGGCGACGAAGTCCGTCCGCCGCGGTCTCGAACAGGTCGAGAACTTCAGCGACGAAGCAGCGCTTCGCGTCAGGCAGCGCCCGCTCACCGCAATCGGGATCGCCGCGGGCGCCGGACTGCTTCTGGGCGTGGCAGTCGGCTGGCTGGCCGCCGCTGCGAGCCGAAGAGCCTGAAGACGAGCGCCGAGATCAGGCGTTCGAACGACACTCGTCACTCCGGCTGCAGTCTGCCGCCGTACGGAACGACCTGGCCGGCGACGATGTCGACGTCGAACGCTAGCGGCGCGCTCCCCGGAACTTCGAGCTCGACGTGATGTCGTCCTGGCGTCAACGTCAGCGGCTGGCGGGCCGGCCCGAAGTCGCGCGCGAGGCCAACGTACGAACCATCCACGATCACGCTCGCATCATCGGGAACGATGCTCAACGAGATGCCGCCGTACGCGTCCGGCGCGGGATAGATGACGCCGTCGCCATATACGTAGGTCGGGACGCAGTAGGCGACTGGATAGGGAACCGGATATCCGATGTAGATGCCGAATCCGAGCCACAGCCACGGCCTGAACCAGAAATGCGGATGCGGATAGACGATGGTCGGGACCACGGCGCGCGGAGGCGCGTAGTCGTACCCGCGCGGCTCGGGGTACACGCGGGAGCGCAGCCCCGCGTGAGGCACGCGCGGGCGTGCGTGTGGTGACACGCCGGTTGTGCCGAGCGGCCGCTGCGGCGGCCGATGCTGCGCGGGCGGCGCGGATTTCGGCGCCTGAGGGTGCTGGCGTTGCGTCTGTCCGCCTCGTGCCTGCCCACTTCGAGCCTGGCCGCGCCCCTGGTCGTCAGCGTTCTGGGCGATGATTGGACTCGCGGCCAGCATCAACAGAAGCGCGACGGCGAGGATCACTGAGGTCTCCTTCATGGCCAATCTCCGTTAACCGCGGTTCTATTTGCCCCTCGCAGTGAGCACCGGACACGGAGCGAGCCTGACGACACGCTCGGCGACGCTTCCAAGAAGCAATTTCGGCAGACCGTGGCGGCCGTGAGTGCCGACGACGATCAGATCCGTCCGTTCGCGCCTCGCCGCGCGCACGATCTCTCCGGCGGCGTCGCCGTCGCGAAACAGCGGCTTTGCGGCGACACCCGCTCGGTTCGCGACACCGGCGAGTCTTGTCAGCTGCCCCTCGCTCCATCGGCGCGCCTGAGTGGTGAGTCGATCAATGGTCACACCGTCGAGATATTGCTCGGGCACGGTCGGCATCGCCGGCGGCATCACGTACAGGATCGTCAATGCCGCGTGAACGGGCTTGGCCAGCGTAAGTGCCGCCGCGAAAGCCCGGTGCGAAGCGGGCGCGAAGTCGGTTGCGAACAGGATGCGTCGAAGGCGTTTCATGTTCATCGCGGGCGCAGGCGCCGGGTTTCCGCCACATCGGCCGCTTCCGTTTGATGCAGGTGCAATCGGGCCGCCGCTTTCGTTGATCGTCTCTGGCTCGCCGACGGCGAAGTGGAACGCATGGTCGATGAGCCCAGCGTATCGCCTTGCTCCGTCGCTGCCGAAGTGACTCGACGTGCCCATGAGGTGGCGCGGATCAAATCCGC
>DASQHH010000515.1:0-3424 GCA_035632195.1 Vicinamibacterales bacterium | reverse complement strand
GGCGTCTCGACGATCTCGCCGGTCGACTGGTCGAGAATGCGCGAGTCGTACGCCTTGAGACGGATGCGAATCTTGTCGCTGAACATGGCCATGTCAGTTACTCAATGATCTCGGTGACAGTACCGGCACCGACGGTGCGGCCGCCTTCGCGAATCGCGAAGCGCGCGCCCTTTTCGAGCGCGACCGGCGCCATCAGCTCGCCGCTGATCGCCGTGTTGTCGCCCGGCATCACCATCTCGACGCCTTCCGGCAGGTGGAGCGTGCCGGTCACGTCGGTCGTCCGGACGTAGAACTGCGGACGGTAGCCGTTGAAGAACGGCGTGTGACGCCCGCCTTCCTCCTTCGACAGGATGTAGACCGTGCCCTTGAACTTCGTGTGCGGCTTGATGGAGCCCGGCTTCGCGAGCACCTGACCGCGCTCGACGTCGTCTTTTTCCACGCCGCGCAGCAGCACGCCGATGTTGTCGCCGGCGACGCCCTCGTCGAGGAGCTTCCGGAACATCTCGACGCCGGTGACGACCTTCTTCTCCGTCGGGCGGAAGCCGACGATCTCGACTTCCTCGCCGACCTTCACCTTCCCGCGGTCCACGCGGCCGGTCACCACGGTGCCGCGGCCGGAGATCGAGAAGACGTCTTCGATCGGCATCAGGAACCGCTTGTCGGTCTCGCGCTGCGGGAGCGGCACGTAGCTGTCGAGCGCCTCCATCAGCTTGATGACGGAATTGACGCCTTCGGGATCACCCTGCAGCGCCTTGAGCGCGGAGACGCGCACCACGGGAATGTCGTCGCCCGGGAACTCGTACGTCTTCAGCAGCTCGCGCACTTCGAGCTCGACGAGATCGAGCAGCTCGGGGTCGTCGATCGCGTCGACCTTGTTCAGGGCGACGACGATGTACGGCACGTTGACCTGACGGGCGAGCAGGACGTGCTCCCGCGTCTGCGGCATCGGACCGTCGACCGCGGAGACGACCAGAATGGCGCCGTCCATCTGCGCGGCGCCCGTGATCATGTTCTTGATGTAGTCGGCGTGGCCCGGGCAGTCGACGTGGGCGTAATGCCGGTTCGCGGTCCCGTACTCGACGTGGCTCGTCGCGATCGTGAGAATCTTCGTCTCGTCGCGGCGCCCCTGCGACTCGGACGCCTTGGCCACTTCGTCGTACGGCACGAACTTGGCCCAGCCCTTGTCGGCGGCGACCTTCGTCAAGGCGGCGGTCAGCGTCGTCTTGCCGTGATCGATGTGCCCGATGGTGCCGACGTTCACGTGCGGTTTGCTGCGATCGAATTTTTCTTTGGCCATGTGCGTCTACGTCCTCACTCGTGTTGTCGACGTTCTTCTCGAATCTCTGGAGCCGATGACCAGGATCGAACTGGTGACCTCGTCCTTACCAAGGACGCGCTCTGCCAACTGAGCTACATCGGCGTCCTTAGTTTTCTGGAGCGGGAGACGGGGATCGAACCCGCGACCAACAGCTTGGAAGGCTGTGACTCTACCACTGAGTTACTCCCGCTCTCGTCTCCCGAAGTCCTTCGCATCGAAAGGGTCTTGGCGAGGGAAGGACTCGAACCTTCGAAGCCGCTAGGGCGACAGATTTACAGTCTGCTGCGTTTGACCGCTTCGCTACCTCGCCAACTCTTGTTGTGTGGAAACGCGTGTTTTCTGGACGATTACCTACGTTTGCCGATGGAGCTGGCGAAGGGATTTGAACCCCCGACCTGCTGATTACAAATCAGCTGCTCTACCGACTGAGCTACGCCAGCTTGAACAAAACACGAACTTTAGCACGTCCTGTGCCAGTCTTGCAAGCTGGCGGGCCCAAACGGCCCGTTTCCCTATGGTCCAGTTGGTCGCGTGTCCCGCAACCCCTTATTGTACACGGCTCAATATCGTGCCAACTATTTCTTTGGGTGCGCCGCCCGACGCTGTCTGACAGCCTCGAACAGCGCAATTCCGGCCGCAACCGAGGCGTTGAGGCTCTGGACGTGTCCTCTGAGGGGGATGGAGATCAGCCAGTCGCAGCGCTCCCGCACCAGACGCCGCAGTCCGCTGCCCTCGGCGCCGATGACGAGCGCCGTCGGCAGCGTCAGGTCCACTTCGTCGTAGCGCTTTTCCGCTTCGCCGGCGAGGCCCACGGTCCAGACGCCGGCCTCCTTCAGTTCCTCGAGCGCGCGGGCGATGTTCACGACCTCGGCCACGCGGACGTGCGCGAGGGCGCCGGCCGACGTCTTGGCGGCTGCGCCATCGAGCCGGGCTGCGCGGCGCGACTGCTGGATGACGCCGTCGGCGCCGGCGGCGTCAACCGTCCGCAGGATCGCGCCGACGTTGTGCGGATCTTCTATCTGGTCGAGCACGACGAGCAGCGGCGCGGCCGCCGCGCCCTGCACGAGTTCCGCGACACCGAACGATTCGCGGTCGCTGACCTCTGCGACGACACCCTGGTGAGAGTGCCGCCGCGCGCCACCAACCAGCCGATCGATCGCCTCGGCAGGGCGCCGCGCGATCGTGACGCCGCGCGACTCCGCGAGAGTCACGATCTCCTGCACGCGGCTGTCGGCGCGCGGCGACAGCTGAATCGACGTCACGCGGCCGGCGCGCAGCGCTTCGAGCACCGGGTTGATGCCGTAGATTCTCACGTCCGCTTCAACGCCGTGACGAACGCCGCCGCCCGATCGCGGTTGCTCATCACCGGCGGCAGTCCGGCGGTCTTCGGCAGCTGCGCCCCGCGATCGATCGCCGGCACCGCGAGATCCAGCTCGGGACCCTCGGATCGCCCGGTCAGGGCGATGCGAATCGGATGGAACAGCGCCTTCCCCTTCTGGCCCGTCCGCGCTTTCACGTCGTTGGCAATCGCGCGGAATGACTCACGGTCGAGCGGCGGCGCGTCGAGGAGCGAGTCCGCCAGAGCCTCGACGACCGCGCGCGCGCCGTCAGCCGCGAACTCGCCCCGCAAAACCGGGTCCGCGAGCGTCTTCGCCGGCGCGTAGTCAAAGAGAAACGCCAGCCGTCCCGGCACCTGGTTCAGCCGATCGACGGACGCGCTCGCCATCGGCATCGCCGACGCGAGGAACGCAAGGCCGCCCGCATCCGGCGACATGCGGATGCCCGCCTGCTGGAAGAACGGCGCGGCGAGCGCCGCGAGGCGCTCGGGGTCGGCGGTCTTGAGATAGTGCCGATTCACCCACGCGAGCTTTTCCTCGTCGAACACGCCCGCGGAATGGCCGACGGCCTCGAGCGAGAAGCGCCGCGCCAGCTCGTCGATCGGCAGCACTTCGTCGTCGTTGCCGGGCGACCAGCCGATGAGGGCAAGGTAGTTGACCAGCGCCTGCGGCAGGTAGCCCTTGGCGCGAAACTCGGCGACCGAGGTCGCCCCGTGGCGCTTCGACAGCGGGCTGTGATCCGGTCCCATCACGAGCGCGAGGTGCGCGA
>DASQHH010000514.1:0-10721 GCA_035632195.1 Vicinamibacterales bacterium | reverse complement strand
GAACGCGCGGCCGCCGACGCCCGGCGCGGCGGCGAATGGGGGCCGTTCGCAGTGACGCCGCTGCCCGAGCACGTGCCGATGGCTGGCACGCTCACGTATCGCTACGGCCCGACGGATGTGACGCTCGAGTCCGGCCGCTTCTCGACGGAAGCGACCGACGTGACGTTCGGCGGCGCGACGGTCTGGGGCGGCGACCGGTCCCGCATTGGCTTCCACGTCGTCAGCGCCGACTGGCAGGAGGCCGATCAGTTGCTCGCCGGAATCATCACCGACTTCGGCTCGCCCACGCATGCCGTCAGCTTCGGCGGACGCGGCGAGTTCGACGGCACGATGACCGGGGCGTTCAGGAGCCCGCGCGTCGAGGGGCGCTTCTCGGGCGACGATCTGCGCGCGTGGGACACGCCGTGGGGCTCGGGCACCTGCACGCTCGTCGTCGAGAACAGCTATGTGACGATCACTGACGGCGTCGTCAAGCGCGGCGATTCGGAGATCGACGCGAATGGCAAGTTCTCGCTCGGGTACCCGCGCGACGACGGCGGGGAGGAGATCGACGCGCGGTTCAAGGCGGTCCGCCGCGATCTCGACAGCTTGCGGCACGCGTTCAAGATCGACGACTACCCGGTGTCGGGCGCCTTTTCAGGCGACTTCCATCTGACCGGCGAGTACGAGCGGCCGGTCGGTTTCGGCGGCATGCAGATCGACGACGGCGCCGCGTACGGGGAGCCATTCCAGAAGGCGACGGCGTCGGTCCGATTCGACGGCACCGGCGCGCGGCTCGACGAGATCCGGATCGCCAAGGGCGCCGGCGCGGTGACCGGCGCCGCGTACATCGGCTGGGACTCGACGTATTCGTTCAGCGCCGAGGGCCGCCAGCTTCCGGTCGGCGACCTCGCCTTCCTGGCGTTTCCGAAGGTCCCGCTTGGCGGCGGAGCCGAGTTCACGGCGAACGGAAGGGGCACGTTCGACGTCCCGAGCAACGACATCAAGGCGACGATCCGCGACATGCGGATCGGCGACGAGGCGGTGGGCACGGTGACCGGCACGTTGCAGATGCGCGGCAAGGATCTGAGCGGCGACCTCAACGCGAGCTCTCCCCGCTTCACGGTGACCGGCCAGGGCCGTGTCCAGCTGACGCCGCGCGGGGAGGCCGAGATCACGCTGCGCGTCCACGACTCGTCGCTGGATCCGTACGTGCGCCTGTTCCTGTCGAACCTCTCGACCGACACGACCGCCACGGTCACGGGATTGATTCATGCGAAGGGGCAGCTCGCCGACGTCGACACGATCACGGCCGAAGCGACCGTCGACACGCTCGACCTGCGGCTGCTGGACTTCTCGGTTCATAATCCGTCGCCGATCCGGCTGACCCTCGCGAAGCAGCGCATCGCGATCGACGATCTGCAGATCGCCGGCGAGAACACCGAGCTGAGGCTTTCCGGATCGGTCGGTCTGCGCGACCGGCAGATCGCCATCAAGGCGACGGGCGCCGCGGACCTCGGCATTCTGCAGGGCGTCTTTCCGCGCCGCGTGCGCGGCGACGGGCGCGCCGAACTGCGCGCCGCCATCGACGGCGCGCTCGACCAGCCGCGCTTCTCGGGCACCGCGACGATCACCAACGGCCGCATCCGCCATTCGTCGATGCCGAACGCACTCGACGCGATCAACGGGACCATCCAGTTCGATCCCGACGGTATCCGCCTCGACGCGCTCTCCGCGACGATGGGCGGCGGCAGGATTCAGTTCGGCGGCCGCATCGTGTTCGACGGGTTCGTGCCCTCGCAGCTTCACGTCACCGCGCGGGGGACTGACATGCACCTCCGCTATCCGGAGGACATCCGCTCGGTCATCGACGCGGACCTCGACGTGGAGGGTCCGGTGCAGTCGCCGGAGCTCCGCGGCGAGGTGACGGTGAAGAGCGCGACGTGGAACCGGCGGGTGAACGTCCCGAGCATCACCGACCTGGCGGCGAGACGCGCCGCGGCGATCGAGAGCGGGCCGTCCGTCGAGGCGGCGCCGACGGCGGTGCCGCTGCGGTTCAACCTCCACATCGCCGTTCCTTCGACGCTGCGGATCGACAACAACCTCGCGCGGATGGTCGCCAACGCGGATCTGTCGCTGCGGGGCACCTACGACCGCCCGGTGATGCTCGGGCACGCCGAGGTCGAGCGCGGAGAAGTGATTTTCCAGGGCCGCCGCTACGCGATTCGCCGCGGGGCGATCGACTTCACCAATCCGAACAAGATCGAGCCGTTCTTCGACGTCGAGGCGGAAACCAACGTCCGGCAGTTCAGCCAGAACTACCGGATCACGGTCACCGCGGCCGGGACGACCGATCGCCTGAGCCCGACGTTCGACTCCGATCCGCCGCTGCCGACCGCGGACGTCATCGCGCTGCTGCTCAGCGAAGCGCAGTCGTCCACGCAGACGGACGCCGAGCTGCGCGCGCTGCAGAACCCGAACGAGCGCCAGACGAACATTCTGACGGCGCAGGGCACGCAGTACATGCTCGGTACCCAGAAGGTCGGCGATGTCGTGCAGCAGACGTTCGGCGTCGACACGTTCCAGCTCTCGCCCATCCTCGTCGATCCCTACGCGCAGACCACCCGCGTGAACCCGACGGCGCGCGTGACGATTGGGAAGCGGATCTCCGACCGCGCCTATCTCACGTTCTCGCGCAGCCTCGGCACGACGCAGAACGATCAGATCGTGCTGCTCGAGTACGAGGCGAGCGATCGTCTGTCGTGGATCCTCTCGCGCAACGAGGATCTGCAGACGTTCACGCTCGAATTCCGCGTGCGCCACACCTTCTGATGCGTCTTCGTGTCCTCGTGTGTTCGTGGCTTCTGCTCCTTGCGGTCGCCGCGGCGTCCTCCGCTGCTGTCGACGACTACATCGGAAAGCCCGTTGGCGCGGTACGGCTGCTGGTCGAAGGGCGGGACACCGTCGATCCCTCGATGGCGGCGGTCGTCGAGACGCAGGTCGGGCAACCACTGTCGATGGCGCAGGTGCGCGAGACCATCGCGCATCTGTTCAGCCTCCAGCGCTTCGAGAGCGTCAGCGTCGACGCCGCGCTCGACGGCGGCCGCGTGACGCTGCGCTACGAGCTGGCGCCCATCCACCCGGTGACGGCGATTACGTTCGCCGGATCGATGAAAGCCCCGGGGATCGACGAAGGCGCGCTGCGGCGCGCGCTCGCCGACCGCTTCGGCACGACGCCGTCGGCCGGCCGCCTGTCGGAGATGGTCCGCGTCGTCTCCGACGCGCTCGCCGACCGCGGCTACTTCCATGCGGCCGTCACACCGACGCCGCGCACGTTTCATGCGCCCGAGCACGCGACGATTACGCTGACGATCGAACCGGGGGTGCGCACAGCGATCGGCGACATTCAGGTGGAAGGCACGCCGAGCGTCGGCTCCGCCGAGTTGCTTCGGCGGCTGCGCATCACTCCGGGCGTGCCGTACCAGCGCGAACTGCTCAACGCGCGGATCCAGGAGTACATCGCCGACCGGCGGGCGCACGGGTACTACCAGGCGAAGCTGACGCCGGCGGTCGACCTTCGCGACGGCGACCGGACGGCGGCGTTGAGGCTGACGGTCGATTCCGGGCCGCACGTGCGCGTCGTGTGGGCGGGAAACGACGTGCCGTCGAGCATGCGCGCCGACCTCGTGCCCGTCGAGCGCGAGGGCTCGGTCGACGAAGATCTGCTCGAAGACTCAACGGCGCGGATCGAGGATTACCTGCGGAACCTCGGGTACCGCGACGCCGCGGCGCCGCACACGCGCCAGCCCGCCGAGAGCGAGCTGATCATCACGTTCCGCGTGACGAAAGGCCGCGAATACCGCGTGGCGACGGTGGAGATCGCCGGCAACGCGTCGATTTCCAGCGCAGAGTTCGCTCCGGCGCTGAAGGTGCGCGAGGGACAGCCGTTTTCCGAAGCGCGTCTCGACAGCGACCGCATCGCGATCGAGGACTTCTACCATCGCCGCGGATTCGCCGGGGCGCACGTCGACGCGGCAGGCGATCCGGCGCCGACCGCGAATCCGGCCGCGCAGGTGCCGGTGAACGTCCGGCTTGTCGTCACCGAAGGCGTGCGGACGACGGTCGACAGCATCGAGTTCACCGGCAACCGGGCGCTGGATGCCGCGACACTCCGGTCCGCGGCCGCCCTCAAGCCCGGCGATCCGCTCGTCCCCGGCCGCATTGCGATCGACGGCGACGCCATCCAGACGGCGTATCAGGACCGCGGCTACGAGAATGCGACGGTGCAGGTGCGCACCGCATTCGCCGCCGACCGGACTCGGGTCGCCGTCACGTTCGACATCCAGGAAGGGCCGCAGGTCTTCGTCGATCACGTGCTCATTTCCGGCAACGTGCGCACCAGCACGAGCACGATCGAACGTGCGCTGGACATCCAGGCCGGCGCGCCGCTCAGCGTGGCCAAGGTCAATGAGAGCCAGCAGAAGCTGCTGTCGCTCGGCCTGTTCCGCCGCGTGCGCATCAACGAGCTCAGTCACGGCGACGAGACGCGCCGCGACGTGCTGGTCAACGTCGAGGAGAGCCCGCCGACGACGATCGGGTTTGGCGGGGGGCTCGAAGGGCGGCTCATCGAGTCGCAGAACGATCAGGGCGTCGCGTCGACCAGCTTCGTCGTCGCCCCGCGTGCCTCGTTCGAGGTGGGCCGCCGTAACCTCTTCGGCAAGAACCGCGCGGTCAACCTGTTTGCGGGCGTGTCGCAGCCGTTTTCGGCGTCGAACGACACGCAGAACCTGCACGAGTACCGCGTCGTCGGCACGTTCCGGGAGCCGAGGCTGTTCAACACGTCCGCCGACGCGCTGCTGAACGCGACGGCAGAGCAGCAGATCCGTTCGAGCTTCACGTACGCGCGCCAGAGCCTCAGCGGAGACATTGCCAGGAAGGTCACCCGAGCGGTGAGCGTGACGTTCGGCTATCAGGTCCAGCGCACGGAGCTCGTGAGCAGCAACGTCGAGGCCGACCCCGAGGCAGCGGCGATCATCAAACAGCTGTTCACGCTGCAGCCGCTGCGCCTGGCGTCGTTTTCAACCTCCGTAGTGCATGACACGCGCGACGACCAGGTCAATCCGAGGTCCGGTCAGTATTTCAGCGGGTCGGGCCAGCTGACGGCGAGGGCCATCGGATCGCAGATTGGCTTCGCGAAAACGATCGTCACCGCGCAGACGTTCCGCGAGCTGCCGGGGACCGCCGGGACCGTCTTCGCCGCGAACGCGCGCGTCGGTCTGGCGGCGCAGTTCGACGAGGCCAACCCGGTTCCGGAGCCCGAGCGGTTCTTCGCAGGCGGCGACACCAACCGCGGGTTCGCGCTCGACACGCTCGGCGTCCGCCACGACGTCTACGACCAGAATGTCGACACGATCGACGACAAGGGGTTTGCTATCGGCGGCAATGCGACGGTCATCCTGAACGGCGAATTGCGCGTGCCGGTCCTCGCCGGCCGCTTCCCGAACAAGTTCAGCGTCGTCGGCTTTGTTGACGCCGGCAACGTGTTTCTGCGGGCGAGCCAGGTCGACCTCGCCGACCTCCGCACTGCGGTCGGTTTCGGCGTGCGGTATCAGTCGCCGTTCGGACCGTTCCGACTCGACCTGGGCTTCAAGACGCGCGTCGCGTCGTTTCTTTGTCCGACTCCCGACGATGCGGCGCATCAGTGTGTTGAGAGCCGTCCGGCGCTTCACATTTCCTTTGGTCAGGCGTTCTGACATGAGGAGACGCGTGATCCCGATCGCCGCTGCCGTCTTGATGGGCGTCACGCTGCGCGCCGAGGTCATCGACCGCGTGCTGGCCGTCGTCGCCGGACAGGTGATCACGCTTAGCGACGTCACGGCCGCACGCGACCTCGGACTCCAGTCGGCGGACGGTGCGGCCGACCCCGTGCATGCCGTCCTGATCAAGCTGATCGATCGAGAGCTCGAGCTGGCTGAAGTGGACCGATACGCGCCGCCGGAACCGTCCGCTGAAGCCGTCGACCGCGGAGTGGCCGTCGTTCGCGAGCGCTTCGCGTCGGACGCCGAGTTCGAGAAAGCGCTCGCCCGCGCCGGTCTCGACGACCGCCATTTGCGAGAGACGGTCCGTCAGGATTTGCGGATCCGCTCATACGAGGACCTGCGCTTCGCTCCCGCCGGTGAACGGCGGGCTGAAGTCTTCAAGGAGTGGATGGCCGGCCTCCGGCGTCGCGGCGACATCCTCGATCTTTCGATCGTCCGTTAGTTTCAGACCGACTCAGTGGAACAGCACCTGCGCAATGATCTGCAGCAGGTCGAATCCAGCGTGACTGACCATGGGCGCGATCATCGACCGACGTCGCAGGTAGACCACGCCCCAGAATGCGCCGAGCAGACCGGTGGCGATGCCCGCGTCCACGCCCTGAATGAGGTGCCCGGCGCCGAACGCGGCGCTCGTCACGATGATTCCGGTTACCCCGCCGCCGAGCCAGACCTCGAACCGGTGAAGCAGGAACGCGCGCTGGATTTCTTCGCGGAGCCCGCCAGCGACCAGCGCCACGAGCACGAACAGCCAGGCGTTGCGCGGCGTCTTCATCAGCTCCTGCAGGGGGTTGTGCTCGACGGTGTGCAGCGACGGCATGACGTGCTGGATTGCGGTCAGCGCGGCGGCGGCAATCAGCAGCGCGACGACGATGAGCGGAATGCCGGCGAGGGCTTCGCCGAGCGACCGCCGGTTTCCGAGCAGCACCTCACGCGGACGCTCGCCGTGCGTCAGCAGAAACAGAAACACGAGACCAATGACCGCTGCGCTGTCCGCCAGCGAGATGCCGACGACGTAACCGACGCGCAGCGCATGCTGCGGCGTCTCGGCGGCGACGCCGAATGCCATCAATGTCGCGCCGAGCGCAATCTGCGTCGGAAAGCCGGAGCAGAGCAGGACTTCGATCAGCGCGACGGCGCGCGCCATGCGCGTGTCGGCGTCATGGCTGGGCGAGGGCTGGTCGGAAGGGGGAGGAGAGAGCGGAGTGATGGCTACATGGTACCAGTAGGGGCCGCTTCGCGAGCGGCCCCCGCCTCGCGGACGCCCTAACTGTCGTTCAGCTTCGAACGCGAATCGTAACCGGCTCCGACAGCCTGAGCGTGAGGCGCGCGCCTTTCGGCAGATGCACTTCCTTGCCCCTCGTCGACAGGACGACCGCCGTGCCGGCGCCACCGCCCGCGGCGGTGCCGATAGCCGCGCCCTTCTTGCCGCCGACCAGCGCTCCGATGATGGCGCCGCCGATGGCGCCGCCGCCAATCTCCTCGGCATCGCGCTTCTTCGTCGTCTGCGCCGTGCGGCCGACCGCTGCGGTCCGAATCGTGTAGCGCGCATCGGATCCTTCGGGCGTCAGCGTTTCGAAGCGGACGCCCACGTGCGCGACACCCTTGACCCGTCCCGACCGCGTCGCGTCGGTGACGACGCCGCCAACCCGCGATCCGGGTTCGAGCGCTACGGCGCCGTCGATCTGCACGGCCGCCGCGAGGTGCGCTTGAACCGGCTCCTCGACCTGGCTGCTGTCCGATCCGATGCTCGTGTCGAGGACGATCGGCAGCTGGGTGCCCGCCGGCAGCGTGATTTCGCGCGACACGGGCGCGGCGGTGCCGCTCGTGGCGGTCGGCGTTGCAGCAGCGCTGGGATTCGACGCTGGGTTCGACGCCGTCGCGCCCGTGCCGTTGCACGCCGCGGCGGCGGCGCACATGATGAAAACCGATCCTGTCCGGAGCAATCGCGAGAACGTCATGTGGGGCCCCTCCGGGGGCCCGGAAGTGCAAACGTCCCGCCATTTGGCTGAGCCCGCGAAATTCCTGTCACCGTTCAGCTTGCGTCAGCCCACGGCCGCGCTCACAATGTAAAAATGACATGGTTGAGGTCCCGATGACGATCGTGAGCACGACTGAAGACACGGGCGCCACCGCGCAACCGGCCGACAGCGTCACTCGGCCCGCATCCGAGCGCGTGCTGATCGTCGAAGACGAACCGGCGGCGCGCGTCGGCCTCGAACAGCTCGTCAAGAGCTGGGGATTCGTGGCTGACTCGGCGCAGGACGGCGAGGACGCGCTCGCGAAGGTCACGAGCTTCCGGCCCGCGATCGTGATCACCGACCTCGTGATGCCGCGCCTGGACGGCCTCGGGCTGCTGCGCGCGCTCCAGCAGCAGGGCGCGGAGGCGACGACCGTGCTGCTGACGGCGCAGGGCACCGTCGAGACCGCCGTCGAGGCGATGAAAGAGGGCGCGTACGATTACCTGACCAAGCCGGTCGACATCCAGCGCTTGAAGATCATGCTCGACAAAATCGTCGAGCGGCTCGAGACGCTGCGCGAGGTGAAGACGCTCCGGCGGCAGCTGCGCGAGCACGGCTCGTTCGGCTCGATCATCGGCAACGCGGCCGAGATGCGGAAGATCTACCAGATCATCGAGCAGGCGTCGCCCACGGGGGCGTCGGTGCTGATCACGGGCGAATCGGGCACCGGCAAGGAGCTCGTTGCGCAGACCATCCATCAGCTCAGCCCGCGCGCGACGTTTCCGTTCGTGGCAATCAACTGCGCCGCCATCCCCGAAACGCTGCTCGAGAGTGAGATCTTCGGCCACGAGAAGGGCGCCTTCACCGGCGCGGCCGAGCGGCGCGCCGGCTGCTTCGAGCTCGCGGACCGCGGCACGCTTTTCCTTGACGAGATCGGCGAGATGACGCCTGCGACGCAGGTGAAGCTGCTGCGCGTGCTGCAGGAGCGTCGGTTCCGGCGCCTGGGCGGCCGCACCGAGCAGGCCGTCGACGTCCGCATGATCGCGGCGACGAACCTCGAGCCGCAGGAGGCGGTCAAGCAGGGCAAGCTGCGTGAGGATCTCTTCTACCGTCTCAACGTCTTCGCGTTCCGGCTGCCGCCCCTCCGCGAGCGGAAGGACGACCTGCCGCTGCTCATTCAGGCGTTCGTCACCGAGTTCAACCAGCGGAACCAGAAGTCGATCGCCGGAGTGGATCGCGAGGCCATGGCGATCCTCGAGCACTACTCCTGGCCCGGTAACGTGCGCGAGCTGAGGAACGTCATCGAGCGTGCGACGATTCTTTCCGCCGGACCGTTCATCGAGGCGAAGCACCTGCCTCCCACCGTGGCGGAGCAGTCGCCGGCGGCGCCGAAACCGCAGGTCGCGCTCGCGCCGGGGACGACGGTGGAGGAGGCCGAGCGGCGGCTCATCCTGATGACGCTCGAGCACACGCGCGACAACAAGACGCGCGCCGCCGAGATCCTGGGCATCAGCCTCAAGACGCTGCACAACAAGCTGAACAAGCTCAGGTTGCGTCCGAAGCGATCGGAGTAGGGCCCTGACACATGCGGTTAGGGATCAAAGGCAAGCAGGTCCTCGGCGTCACCTCGATCGTCGGCGCAGTCGTCGTCGTGCTGAGCCTCGTCTACGTCTCGAGGCTCGCACGCGTGAGCGTCGAGGAGAGCCGCGCGCGAGCCGAGCTGCTCTCGAAGGCGATTTATCATCGCGCGCGCGAGGTCGTCGCGTCGGGGTCGGATCCCTATGCCGCGCTGCGAGACGACCCGGGACTCCGCGCGATTCTCGAATCCAGCCTCTACTCCAAGAACGTCACCTTCGCGGCCATCGTTGACACGCGAGACGTCGCCGTCGCGCACGCGGACCGGTCGCTCGAAGGCCAGCGGCTGCCGCCGGCCGGCGATCTGAACGAGCTGCAGGACCGCTTCGCGCTTCAACAGGTGGTCGAGATCTACCGGGGGCAGGGCCGGACCGTAGAGCTGAAGCAGCCGCTGCTGCTCGGCGACACGCAGTTCGGCTCGATTCGCATCGGCGTGTCGACGCTCCTCATCCGGCAGGATCTCAACACGTCGCTGACGTCGCCTATCGCGACCGCCTTCGCCGCGCTGGCCATCTCGATTCTCGTCGCGATGCTGCTGGCGCAGCTGCTGCTTCGGCCGATTCACGTCATTCGCAGCGGCCTGACGCGGCTGGGCCGCGGCGAATTCGGCGTCAAGCTGGATCTCGACCAGGCCGACGAATTCGGCGAGCTCGGCGCCTCGTTCAACTCCGTCAGTGCGCAGCTCTCCGCCGACCGCATGCAGATGGCGGGGCAGGTCGCGAACCTCGAATCGGCGGTCGAGCATCTCGAGGACGCCGTCGCCATGATCAATCCGCGCGGGCAGCTGCTCTTCGCCAACCCCGCGATGCGCGGCCTGCTGCCGCGCGCGACCGCCGGAGCCCTCGTGGCCGACCTGCTGCCGGCGGACCATCCCGCGCGCACGCTGGCCGAGCAGACGCTGATGACGCGCCAGTCGCACGGACCGCTGTCGGCGAAGTGGGGCGACACCGAGCGCCTCGTCATGGCGCACGCCATCAACGATCCGCGCGGCGATCTCGTCGGCATCATGCTCATAGCCCGCAACCTCGACTACCTGAGCCAGGTGCAGTCGACCATCCGCTACTCGCGGAAGCTCGCTGCGCTCGGCCGGCTGTCGGCGGGCGTGGCGCACGAGGTCAAGAATCCGCTGAACGCGATGATGATCCACCTCGAGCTGCTGCGGCAGCGTTTCTCTCCCGCGCCGGTGATGGCCGCCCGCGGCGGCGCGACCGTCGCCGTCGCCGACCAGGTCGGCGCGAAAGTCGACGCCGAGGCGCTTTCGCACGTCGAGACGATCGCCAACGAAATCAAACGGCTCGACGAGGTCGTCCAGGGCTTTCTGAAGTTCGCG
>DASQHH010000513.1:0-7360 GCA_035632195.1 Vicinamibacterales bacterium | reverse complement strand
CGGCCGACCTGATGCTCCGCTACGGCTTCGTGCCCTACCGTCGCGAGGGCAAGAACCTCGTGATCGTCGTCTCCGACCCGACCGACCTGCCGATGATCGACGAGCTCGGCGTGCTGCTGTCGACGCCGATCAAGGTCATGGTGGGCGCCCGGTCGGCCATCGAGTCGATCCTCAAGAAGAGCGAGAGCAGCCAGCGCGTCCTGGAGGAAGCGACCGAGAGCTTCCAGCTGCAGCTGCTGAAGGAAGAGGACAACGGCGACGAGACGCTCACCGTCGAGCGAATGACGAACGACGCCAGCCCCGTCATCCGCCTCGTCGACTCGACGATCTATACCGCCATCCAGCGGCGCGCGAGCGACATCCACATCGAGACGCAGGACGACGCCGTCCACGTGAAATACCGCATCGACGGCGTGCTGCAGCCGGCCATGCGGCCGATCGCCAAGCAGTTCCACAGCTCGATCATCTCGCGCATCAAGGTGATGGCGGAGCTCGACATCGCCGAGAAGCGCGTGCCGCAGGACGGCCGGTTCCGGATCCGGCTGCCGGGCAAGACAATCGACTTCCGCGTGTCGATCATGCCGAGCGTCCACGGCGAAGACTCGGTCATCCGCATCCTCGACAAGGAATCGATCAGCGAGCAGTTCACCGAGCTGAGGCTCGACATCCTCGGCTTCCCGGAGGCCGAGCTGAAGCGCTTCCGCAAGTACATCGCGGAACCTTACGGAATGGTGCTCGTCACCGGACCGACGGGCAGCGGCAAGACGACGACGCTTTACGCCGCGCTGTCGGAGATCAAATCGGTCGAGGACAAGATCATCACGATCGAGGACCCGGTCGAGTACCAGCTGCGGGGCATCACGCAGATTCCGATCAACGAGAAGAAAGGGCTGACGTTCGCCCGCGGCCTGCGCTCGATCCTGCGCCACGACCCCGACAAGATCATGGTCGGCGAGATCCGCGACAACGAGACGGCACAGATCGCGATCAACTCGGCGCTGACGGGTCACTTGGTGTTCACGACCGTCCACGCGAACAACGTCCTCGACGTGCTGGGACGCTTCTTGAACATGGGCGTCGAGGCCTATCAGTTCGTCTCGGCCCTCAACTGCGTCCTGGCGCAGCGGCTCGTGCGGACGATCTGCCACCACTGCAAACGGCCGGCGAAGGTGTCGCGCGAGATGCTGGAGGAATCGGCGATCGCTCCCGAACTCGCGCAGAAGCACACGTTCTACGAGGGCCTCGGCTGCATCGAGTGCGGCGGCACCGGCTACAAGGGCCGAATGGCAATCTGCGAGCTGCTCGACCTCTCGGACCACATCCGCGAGCTGATTCTCGAGAAGCGCCCCACTTCCGAAATCAAGAAAGCCGCGCGCGAAGAGGGCATGCGCTTCCTGCGCGAGTCGGCCGTCGAGCAGGTGCTCAACGGCACGACGACGCTCCGCGAGATCAACAAAGTGACGTTCGTCGAATGAGCGTCTTCTCTGCGCTCCATCACGCGGCACCGCCCGGCGTCGCCGTCGAGATTGGTTCGGCGGGCGTTTCCGCCGCCACGATCGACTGGCGCGGCGGCAGGCCCGTCGTCTCGTCGCACATCGCCGAGGCGCTCGCCGACGGCGCGCTCGTGCCGTCGCTGACGGCCGCCAACGTCCACGATCGCGCGGCCGTGATGCGCATCCTCGCCCGCGTCGTCGACCACCTCGGGCGTCCGCGCCGCGTCGGCCTCATCGTTCCCGACGTAGTCGCCAAGGTCTCGCTCGTCAAGTTCGAAAAGGTGCCGGCGCGGACCGCGGACCTCGATCAGCTCGTGCGCTGGCAGGTGCGGAAGGCGGCGCCCTTCCCGATCGAAGAAGCGCAGGTCAGCTGCGACACCGGCCTCAAGACGTCGGAGGGCCAGGAGTTCGTGGTCTCGCTCGCGCGGCGATCGATCATCCAGGAATACGAAGGCCTGTGCGCCGAGGCCGGTGCTCAGGCGGGTATCGTCGACATCTCGACGTTCAGCGTCATCAATGCGGTGCTGGCAGGGCGATCGGAGCGCGTGGCGGACCGCGAGGCTTCAGCCGAGCGTTCCATGTCGGATTGGCTGTTGGTCCACGTCGCCGCGGACTATGCCTCAATCGCGATTCTGCGCGGACCGCACGTGATCTTCTTCCGCAACCGGGCGGCCGAGGACAGCCGCGAGACCACGCTCGCGAGCCTCGTGCACCAGACGGCGATGTATTACGAGGACCGGCTGAAAGGCGGCGGCTTCGCGCGCGTCGTCCTCGCCGGCGGCGGGGGAGCGCAAACGGACGTCGAGCAGGTCCGCCGCAGCCTTCAGGAGCGGCTCGCCGCCAGGATCGAAAGCGTGGACGTGACGTCATCGGCGACCCTCGCCGATCGGATCTCGGTCGGCGGCGCGATGGCCGACTCGCTGGCGCCCCTCGTGGGGCTGCTGCTCCGGGATCAAGAGGCGGCGGCATGATCCGCACCAACCTCTCGACGCGTCCTTTCTACAACGAGCGCGCCGTCCACGGATGGCTGCTGCTCATCGCCGTCGTGGTCATCGCGGCGAGCCTGTTCAACGTTTCGCGGCTGCTGCGCTATTCATCGGCGAACTCGGAGCAGGCCACGAGCGCCAGCCGGGACGAAAAACGCGCGGCGCAGCTCCGCGACGAAGCCGCGAAGCTTCGCGGCAGCGTCGATGTGAAGACGATCGAAACGGCATCCGTCGAGGCGCGCCAGGCCAACGACCTCATCGATCGGAGGACGTTCTCCTGGACTGAGCTCTTCAACCGCTTCGAGACGACGTTGCCGGACGAGGTGCGGATTGTGGCGGTGAGGCCGAGGCTGGATCGCGACCGCGGGTTTGTGGTCATTACCAGCGTCATCGCCCGCAGCGTCGAGGACGTCGACGCGTTCATCGAGGCGCTGGAGAAGACCGGCGCCTTCAGCAATGCGCGGTCCGTCGACGAGCACATCGACGAACAGGGTCAGCTCGAGGCGCAGCTCGAAATGAGCTATCTGCCGGGCTCGGGCCGGCGCAGCGGCGGCGGTGGGAAGGGACAGCAATGACCCCGCTGGGCAGGCGCGTTCTCGACGAAAAGCGGTCGGTGCTCGTAGCGCTGGCGGCGGCGATTGTCGTCAACATCGGCGTCTACGCGTTCGCCGTCCATCCGCTCGGCGTCCGATCCGCGAGCGCCGCCGAGCGCGCGCGGGCGGCGGCCGAGTCGGTGCGCCTGGCGCAGAAGGATTACGACGCGGCACGCGCGCTGATCACGGGCAAGTCCCGCGCCGACCAGGAGCTGACAACGTTCTATCACGAGGTCGTCCCGCCTGACGAACCGACAGCGCGCCGGATCACCTACACACCGGTCGTCGAGATCGCGCGGAAGGCGAACGTCAAGTTCCTGTCGCGCAACACCGAGGACGATCTCAAAGAAGCAAAAAAGACCGGGCTCGGCCGGCTGTACACCCGCATCGTCTTCCAGTGCGACTATCCGAGCTTCCGCACGTTCATCTACGAGCTCGAAAGCGCGTCCGCGTTCATGATCATCGACGACGTAGTGCTGGCGCAGACCGATCCGGCCAAGCCGCTGACGCTCACGGTCGTCCTGTCCACGTACTTTCGCGCGAGCGGTGATGGAACCTAAACGCCAGCAGCTCCTGCTCGGCGCGCTCGTACTCGTGCTGGCGGTCGCAGGCTATCGCGCATGGGTCGCGTGGACGGATACGTCCCCCGGCTCGGCTCAGGCGTCTAACGAAACAGGGCGGTCGGCGCGGAGCGGACAGAAAGCGTCGCAGACGATGACCGCACCGGACGTGCATCTGCAGACGCTCGACAACGAGCGGCCCGAGCCGCAGGGTACGGAGCGGGATTTGTTCCACTTCAAACCCACGGCGCCGCCACCCGCTCCGCCGCGTCCGACGCAACCCGACGTGCCGAGGACGCCGACGCAGCCGCCAGGTCCGCCGCCGCCGGCGCCGATAACACTGAAGTTCCTCGGATTCGTTACGGCGCCCGGAGGGAAGATTGCGGTACTGTCCGACGGACTCGGTGATCCGATCAGAGGCCGGGAAGGCGAGACGATTCTCGGCCGCTACCGGATCTTGAAGATCGGGGAAGAATCGATTGAGATTGCGTACCTGGACGGGCGGGGACGCACGACGATTCGGATGACTGGGAGCTAAGGTGACACATCGACTGAAACGATTGAGTGCCCTTCTAGTCATCGTCGCGCTTGGGGCTGCGTGCGCGGCCGGGAAGGCGTTCGTCCGCGGCAACGCCGCGACGCGCGCCGGCAACATGGACGAGGCCGTAGCGGAGTATCGCAGAGCGGTCCAGGACGACCCTGACAACGCCAACTACAAGATCGCGCTGCAGCGCGCGATGCTCGCCGCGTCGCGGATGCACCTCGACAAGGCGCGAGAATTCGAAAATCAGCAGCAGCTCGAGGCCGCGCTCGGCGAGTACCGGCAGGCGGTCGAGAACGATCCGAGCAATCGAATGGCGCAGGCCAAGGTTGCCGAGCTCGATAAGACGATCCGCGACCGCATCGAGGCCTCGCGTCCGAAGCCGGCGATCCAGCAGATGCGCGAGAACGTCCGGCGTGCCGAACCGGCGCTTCTGAACCTCACGCAGGTTCTGGGCCCGATCAAGTTCCAGAACGCGCCGTTCAAGGAAGTCCTCACGTTCATCGCGAACGCCGCCGGCATCAACATCATGTACGACCGCGACGTCACCGATCGGCCGACCACCGTGCAGCTCGACGGCGCCACGCTCGAGCAGGCGTTGAACCAGATCATGACGATGAACCAGCTGTCGTACAAGGTGGTCAGCGACAAGACGATTTTCGTCTTCAACGACAACGCGCAGAACCACGGCAAGTACGACGAGCAGGTCGTGCAGACATTCTATCTGTCGCACGCGGACGCGACCGAAGTCTCGCAGATCCTCAGCACGATCATCCGACTGCCCGGCATCGCCGTGCAGCCGGGAATCGTGCCGAACCGGACGACCAACACGATTACCGTGCGCGCCACTGCGCCGGTCGTGTCGATCATCGAGAAGATCATCAACCAGAACGACAAGCCGCGAGCCGAGATCGTGATCGACGTCGAGATTCTGGAGGTCGAACGGACCCGGGCGAAGCAGTACGGCTTGAACCTCTCGGACTACGCACTCGGCCTCGTGTTCTCGCCGGAGGTCTCGCCGAGCGCGACGACGACGCCGACGCCGGCCACGACCACACCGACTACGCCCGGCACGGTCACCGCGCCGGTCACCACCGGAACGACGTCGACCAATACGGGTCGGTCGACGGGTCCGACGCAGGTGGTGCCGCCGCCGGCGTTCAACCTCAACACGATCTCGCGCGGCGTCACGACCTCGGACTTCTATCTCGCGGTGCCGACGGCGATCGTGCGCTTCCTCGAGAGCGACAACCACACGAAGGTGCTCGCCAAGCCGCAGCTGCGCGGCGCTGAAGGCGCGAAGCTCGAACTGAAGCTCGGATCGAGCGTGCCAATCATCTCGACGAGCTATACCCCGATCGCCACGGGCGGCGCGGGTGTGAATCCCTTGAGCTCATATCAGTACCGCGACGTCGGCGTGAACATCACCATGACGCCGACCGTCACGCTCGAAGGCGACATCCGGATGGATCTCACCCTCGACGACAGCCAGCTCGGCGCCGACAAGTCGATCGCGGGCACGACGGTCCCCACGTTCGTCCAGCGCACACTGACGACGCGCCTGCGCCTGCGCGACGGCGAGTCGACGATGCTCGCCGGTCTCCTCCAGGATTCGGAACAGAAGAGTGTTCAAGGGTTTTCCGGTCTCATCAACATCCCGATCTTCAAGGACCTGCTGTCCGGCAACAACATCAACACCGACCAGCTCGACATCATCATGCTCCTGACGCCGCACATCGTGCGGACGCACGAGATCACCGAATCGGATCTCAAGCCGATCTACATCGGCTCGCAGCAGAACCTCGGCGTCAACGGACCGTCGCAACTCGTGCTCGCGCAGCCGGAACCGCAGCCACCGGCGACGCCGCAGGCGCCGCTGCCGCCCGGCGCAGGGCAGCCGCTGCTGCCGGGGCCAGGCGGCACGACCGTCACGCCGCCGCCCGGAAGTTCCCCGGTGCCCGGGACCGTGCTCGTTCCAACGCAGCCGACGCAGACAGCGCCGGCAACGCCGCCTCCTCCGGAAGTGACACAGCCGCAGCCTCCCGCGCCGGCTCCCGCTGCTCAACCTGCCGCGCCGGTAGGAACACCGGCAACGCCGCCGGCCGTTCCGACGTCATCGCCCGGCGTCGGCTCCGCGTCGGTGCTGATCTCGCCGCCGCCGACGATGCGCGTGGGCGGCGGACCGTACACGGTGCCCCTGTCGATCACTGATGCCGTGCGGCTGTCGACGGTGACGCTGACGGTCATCTATGACCCAACGAAGCTGCGCGTGCGGACGGTGCAGAACGGCAGCTTCATGGGATCGGGCGGCGCGAACGTCAGCTTCGCGCAGCAGGTGAATGGCAACCGCGTCGACATCACGATCTCGCGCGGCGCGGACGCGACCGGCGCAACGGGCACGGGGCTGCTGGCGGCGGTGCTGTTCGACGCCATCGGGCCCGGGGCGGCGACGCTGACGGTCAGCGGCACGGCCACGGGTCCCGGCGGGACGGCGATGGGGCTCAGATTCACTCCGGTGACGGTCAGTGTTCAGCAGTAGAGCGGGTGCCGGGTGCAGCGTGCCGGGTGCCGCGTGCCTGGTGCAGCGTGCACTTCAGGGTGCACTTGGCACCAAGCACGGGGCACCGGGCACCTGGCACCTGGCACCTGGAGAGCGGGGCTATACCTTCGTCGAGATGCTCGTCGTCGCGACCATCATTCTGATTCTGGCTTCCGCGGTGATGCCGCTCGCCAGGGTCACCGCGCAGCGGTCGAAGGAAGCGGAGCTCCGGCGCGATCTGCGGGACATGCGCACGGCGATCGATAAGTACAAAGACGCCGCCGACCTCGGTCAGATCGGCTCGCTGGACATCAAGGTCGGCAGCGAGGGCTATCCGCCGGATCTGCAGACGCTCGTGGACGGCGTGACGAAGGCGAACGACGCGTCGGGAACGAAGTTGAAGTTCCTGCGGAAGATTCCCATCGACCCGATGACGAAGGGAACCGAGTGGGGCCTCCGGTCGTATCAGGACAAGCCCGACTCGACGCACTGGGGCGGCCAGAACGTCTTCGACGTCTACACGACGTTCGAAGGCACGGCGCTCGACGGCACGAAGTACAAGGACTGGTAATGACCAAGCGCGAATCCGGTTTCACCCTGATCGAGTTGATGGTCGTGCTCGCGCTCATCGCCATCCTTGCGACGATG
>DASQHH010000512.1:0-1721 GCA_035632195.1 Vicinamibacterales bacterium | reverse complement strand
ATCAATCATTTCCTGAACGAACAGGCAATGAGCCAGCACGCGGCGTCCAAGGGGGTTGCGGCTCCGGACGCGGCGGTCACTGCCGCCGGCGCCCTCCTGACGGCGGGCGGACTGAGCATCCTCGCCGGCATCAGGCCGCGGCGGGGACTGGCCGCGATCGTCGGCTTTCTGGTGCCGGTAACGTTGCAAATGCACAGGTTCTGGCAGGAGACCGACCCGGCCAGAAGGATGAACGAGACGATCAATTTCGCCAAGAACGCCGCGCTGGTCGGCGCCGCGCTGACGATGATGCAGATTGACGAGCCGTGGCCGATAAGTGTGGATGAAGCGCGGGCCGACCGAGAGGAGATGTTCATCCGACTCGGCGGCCGCGACCTCCGAACGCTGCCTGCGTAGCGGCTCGGTTTATGCCCTCAGCTGAGGCGTGATGACGAACGAGACACCAGCAACTCTTTCCCGGGGATCCGCCGTCCTGGTGTGGACGCTCGTCGCGCGCTCCCTCGGCGTCGCGGCGGGCATCGCGCTGGTGCTGATCGTCGGGGCTGCACTCATCGGCGCGCTGTAGCGCAGGCCCGCTCTCAGGTCTGCTGCGTCCTCAATCCCGCGCGAGCGCCACGTAGACGGCTAGCGGCGCCACCAACAGGCACAGCGCAACCGCCAGCATCAGCGGCACGGCGTGTTCGGACGCCGTCACCTCCAGGGCCGGCCACGGCATCGACCGCCACAAGTAAGCCACCAGCGAACAGCCGATTGCCACCGCGCATGAGCCGGCGACGCCGTGAACGAACGTAATCGGCTGCTCCGCCTTCCGCGCCGCTTCCGAGCGCGCCCGGATTGTCGCGCGCCACCACGTCAATCCAGCCGCCGGCACCCGCGCCGCAACAAGCGCCTGCTCGTCGTGGGCGTGGAGAAGGCTCGCCAGCTCGAAGGCCTCGGCGCAAGAGGCGCAGGACGCAACGTGATCCCGCAGTTCGGAATCCCAGCTGCCGGTCGCGGCGCTGCGGATGACCTCGGCTTCGCGCGTGCATTCGGGATTCATCGCCAATCCTCGCCGAGCAACGCCATCAGGCGCCTCCGCGCGCGGAACAGGAGCATCTTGATGCTCGACGTCTTGAGTCCGAGCGTCGCGGCGATCTCCTCATGCGAGGACTGGTTGACGTAGGCCAGCCAGACGATCGCGCGTTCGCGCGGGGTCAGACTGCTCATCGCGCGCGCGACGTCCACTCGCAGCGCCGCCTGTTCCGCGCTGTCGTTGTTGTCCGAGCGCTCCGGCAGGGCCGCGGACTCGAGCCGCGGACTCCGGCGCGCATCGCGCGCCACGTTGGTCGCGATTCGGAACAGGTAATTCCTCAGGTGGTCGTCGTCGCCGACTGCCGGGTCGTAGCGCAGAAACCGGTAATACGTCTCCTGCAGCAGCTCGTCTGCGGTCCGGGCATCCCCCGTCAGCCGCCAGAGATACGTCCACAGCGGCCGCGCCGTCCGGTCGTAGAGCAGCCGGAACGAATCTTCGTCCATGTGGAAGGGCTGATCGACTGCGCCTGCGTCTACCGCAACGCCAAGCCGTGCGATCTCGTTCACAGTGATGTCACGCATGATCGGTGCGCGGCGTGAGCAGGCCCAGATGTCTCGACAGCCCGTAGGAGACCATCGCCGAAATGATAAATCCGATGCCGATGGACGTGGCGAACAGCGCGATGACCATGAGGGGCTGCGACAATTCT
>DASQHH010000511.1:0-6323 GCA_035632195.1 Vicinamibacterales bacterium | reverse complement strand
ACGTCGGCCGAACTCGAAACGTTCGATCCCGCGAGACACGACGTTCTGGTGTGGCTCGGGTGCGCCGGGTCGTTCGACGCTGACTTCCAGAAGTCGCTGAAATCGCTCTTTGCGATTCTCAGGAGCTACGGCGTCAAGTTCGGCGTGCTGTCGAAGGAGAAGTGCACCGGCGATCCCGCGAAGCGCACGGGAAACGAGTACATGTTCCAGGAGCTCGCCAACCAGAACATCGCGGATCTCAAAGCGAGCAGGGCCGTCAAGATCCTGACCTCCTGTCCGCACTGCGTGAAGACGATCGGCGCCGACTACAAACGCTTCGGCTATGACGTCGACATCATCCACTCAGCCGAGTTCGTGGCCGGCCTTCTCAGCGATCAAACCGCTTCAACCAAGGGCGACGTCGTCACGTACCACGATCCCTGCTACCTGGGGCGCTACGCCGGCAAGGTCGACGAGCCGCGCTCGCTTCTCGCGCGCGTCGGCGCGGACGTCAAGGAGCCCGAGCGGAACCGCGACAACCCGTTCTGCTGCGGCGCCGGCGGCGGACTGCTGTTCGCCGACAAGGAAGAGGAGCCCGGCTCGCGCATCAGCGACGTGCGGTTCAAGCAGCTGCAGGCGACGGGCGCGAAGACGGTCGTCACCGCGTGCCCCTTCTGCTCGATCATGCTCAAGGGCGCGCAGGCCAGCGCGGGAGCCGAAGCGGCGGACACCCAGTTCGTCGACCTGATGACCTACGTCAACGGAAAACTGCAGCCGAGGGCGTGACCCACAGCGACTGGCGGGAGTCGACGTCGAAGCGCGTCCTCGCCAGAGTCATCCCGGTCGTCGGCTATCCGCTCGTCGCCAGCCTCACTTCGACACTCAAATGGAAGATCGAGGGCGCGCAGCACCTCGACGCGGTCCGTGCGAGCGGCCGTCAGCCGATCATGGCCTTCTGGCACGGCCGCATTCTTCCGGCAACCTACTTCTTCCGCCGCCGGGGCATCGTCGTCATCACCAGCGAGAACTTCGACGGCGAGTGGATCGCCGGCATCATCGAGCGATTCGGGTACGGCACCGCGCGCGGATCGACGTCCCGTGGCGCGAAGAAAGCGCTGCTGCAGCTCCGACGGGACATGGCGGCAGGGAAGCCCGCGGCGTTCACGCTGGACGGTCCCCGCGGGCCCGCGCAGGTGGCGCAGCCCGGCGCCGTCTGGCTCGCGCAGGCGACCGGCAACCCGATCGTGCCGTTTCATATCGAAGCGGATCGCTTCTGGACACTGCGCAGCTGGGACCGCACGCAGATTCCGAAGCCGTTCGCGACGATGGCCATCGCGATTGGTGAGCCGATCGGCGTGGCTCACGACTCAGATGAGCAGAAACTCGAGCGTGCGCGACTGACCCTGGAGCAGCGGCTTGCGGCACTCGAGTCGCGCGCCCGCGTTATGATCGCCGCGGAACGATAGAAGAGCGTGACAGCGGTTCAGCGATGGTGCGCGGGGCTGCCGTATTCCGGTACCCGGGCCCTCAGCCAGGATGAGGTCCGCAGCCTAAGCCTGACGCTCGGCTCGAATCGCCGGGCGGCGAAGGCGTATCGCATATTCGTGTGGGTGGCAGTGATCGCGGTCGCCACTGGTGCGGTGGCGTTTGTCATCGGATCCGCTGCTCGGTCGCTCATGAATCCGGTCGCTTTTGCGTTCGCAGCGGTCGGGGTCGGCTTCTTCGTCGCCGCTGGCTTTGGATCAGTTGGCGAAGTACTTTTCGGATTCCATCCAATCTCGAGAGCGGTCTTCGCAGTCGCCTGGATCGCGTTCGGTCTGGGACTCCTGGGAGGATTGCCGGACACGGTCGCGGAGCCGTTGGGGAGCACCGGCGGGATCGTCCTGATGTTTGGCGGAGCCGCGATGCTGATCGTCCGCGCCCGCGACCTGCGACTGGTCCGAAGCGTCGGGGACTCACTCCAGCGCGACCTCTCCAACGGCACGGCCTGGCAGTTCTCAGGCGAACTGCCGGAAATCGTGGATGACCAAGTGGCCCAAGGGGCCGTGAAGCTGAACGTACACGCTATCGATGTCCTTCCTTCATCCGGTATCGCAATCCGGATTGATGGAGAATCCGCGCCGTCGATGTTGGTGCTTACAGTCAACACACTCGGCACGCCCACCTCTCCGCCGGCGGAAGCTGCGGCAGCACCGGAATTCACCGAGGGCCTAAGCGACGGAATCACATTACGGCAGCGGCACCTCCAGGATTCAGAATCCGAGGAGCTTCGCCGCTACACGGATCGATTCCGCTGGACGATCCTGAAACATGCAATCGGAAGTCTTTACGTCTTCTCGGTAATCGGCCGCGGAGTCGATACTCTTGTCCTCGGACGGACTCGTCCGGGGCTCAACGCCATAACGCTGGCGGTTGTGTCGATCATTACGATGATCAGAGTAGAACGCCTTGTTCGTCATCGCTCGAGATTGATGAGAGACGTCATTCAGGGAATCGTCCTCGTGGTGCGAGCCACTGACCAGGCCCTTGAGGGTCCATTCAGCGAGGAGGTGTTGCCGAACTCACGCGTTCCGTGGACTCAGTTCGGCGTTCCAGCTTGGTGGCGAATCGAGAAATCGCGGACGTCAGGGACGGTTCTCAGAGCGAGATAGCGCCGTCATTACCACTCGACAGACCGCCGATCCCGGAAGAACCCGCCGGTCGGACCGTTGGCGGGGAGCGTCGCCAGCCACACGATCGTGTCGGCGCCCTGTTCGACCGAGCGCGGAGCGCCCGCGCCGCCCATGCGCGTGCGCACCCAGCCCGGACACGCGGAGTTGACGAGCACGCCGGCGCCCTTCGTCGCCGCCGCCATCTGGCGGGTGATGGCGTTCAGCGCCGCCTTCGAGATCGAATACGCCGGCGCGTAGGTGCCCATCGACGAGAGCTGGCCCGCCGTCGACGAAACGTTCACGACGCGGCCGTACTGGCGCCCGACCATCGCGGGCACGAACGCCTGGCACACCGCCAGCGGACCGGTGACGTTCGTCGTCAGCGTCGCACGAAAGTCGTCGAGCTTCGTCGTCAGCACGCCGCGATCCTCGCCGACGAGAATGGCGGCGTTGTTGACCAGAACATCGACGGGACCGACCCGATCCGCGAGCGCTGAAATACTTCCGGGATCGTCGACGTCGAGGACGGCGGACGAGACGTCGTGTCCTGCCTTGACGAGTGCGGCGGCGGCGGCGGCGGCGCGTTTCTCATCACGCCCCGTCAGGACCACGCGCAGGCCCTGCGCAGCGAGCTGACGGCAGACTTCGAGGCCGATGCCGCGATTGGCGCCGGTCACCAGCGCCACGCGCGGCGCCGGATTAGAATCAGTCTTCCCCATGGGACTGATTCTCGTTCACACGGAGCGCTTTGCCGAGCACCAGAATCCGCCGGGCCATCCCGAGCGTTCGGAGCGCGCCGAAGTCATGGACGTCGTCGTCGACCGATGGCGGGCGAAGGGCACCGAGGTCGTCGCGCCTCGCGAGGCGACGCACGAACAACTGGTCTCCGTGCACGACGCCGACTACGTCAAGCGGATCTCGGAAACGGCCGGCCGGTCGTCCGCGCTCGATCCGGACACCTACACGTCGCCCGAGTCGTACGAGATCGCGCGGCTCGCGGCGGGCGCGTGCGTCGATGCCGTGGAGCGCGTGATGGCGGGATCGCGCCGCGCCGCCGTGGCGGTCGTCCGTCCGCCCGGGCACCACGCCGAGCGCGGGCGGGCGATGGGATTCTGTCTGTTCAACAACATCGCCGTCGCCGCGGCTCACGCGCGGCGCCAGGGCGCGCGCAAGGTCGCAATCGTCGACTACGACGTCCATCACGGCAACGGCACCCAGCACATCTTCGAAGCCGATCCGCACGTGCTCTACGTGTCGACGCACCAGTATCCGTACTATCCCGGGACCGGAGCGGCTGACGAGATCGGCCGCGACGCCGGGCGCGGATTCACCGTCAACCTGCCGCTGGAGGCCGGCGCCGTCGACGAGGACTACCGGACCGTCTTCGAGCGCGTGGTCGTTCCCGTCCTTCGGCAGTTCGAGCCGGATCTCGTCATGGTGTCCGCCGGATTCGACGCGCACGGGAGCGATCCGCTCGGCGGCATGCGCCTGACGACGTCAGCGTTCGGAGCGATGACCGCGGCGCTGCGGGGCGTCGCCGAAGAATGCTGCCGCGGACGCATCGTCGCCGTTACCGAGGGCGGCTACGATCTGCAGGCGCTCACGGCGTCGCTCGATTCCGCGGTCGCGGCGCTCGACGGACCGGCGGCCCCGCCGGCGTGGGCGTCGAGCGGCATCGCCTCGTCTCGCGGACGCGAGTCCGCCGACGCCGCGGTCCGGGCGCTCCGCGCGTTCTGGCAGATCGCGTGAGTCCGGTACAATAAACCTTTCGGCGATGACAGAGTACAAACCGCAACACCTGGACAAGAAGTGGCAGCACGCGTGGACCGCCTCGCGCGCGTTCGAAGTCGACGTCGATCCGTCGCGGCCGAAGTTCTACTGCCTGGAGATGTTCGCGTATCCGTCGGGCCACGCGCACGTCGGCCACGTCCGCAACTACATCCTGGGCGACATCATGGCCCGGACCAGGCGGATGCGCGGCTTCAACGTGCTGCATCCGTTCGGCTGGGACGCGTTCGGCCTCCCGGCCGAGAACGCCGCCATCAAGAACGGCACGCATCCCGAGAAGTCGACGCTGGACAACATCGCCCACATGAAAGGGCAGTTGCAGCGCCTCGGCATCAGCTACGCGTGGGAGCGCGAGATTGCGACGTGCCTGCCCGACTACTACAAGTTCAACCAGTGGATCTTCCTGAAGATGCTCGAGCGCGGGCTCGCGTACAGGAAGCGATCGACCGTCAACTGGTGCCCGGTGGACCAGACGGTCCTCGCGAACGAGCAGGTCATCGAAGGCGGCGTGTGCTGGCGGTGCGGCTCCGTTGTCGAACGCCGCGACCTGGAGCAGTGGTTCTTCCGCATCACCGCCTACGCCGACGAGCTGCTGAAGGACCTCGACACGCTGAAGGCGTGGCCCGAGCGCGTCGTCGTGATGCAGCAGAACTGGATCGGCCGCTCGGAAGGCGCGCGGATGACCTTTCCGCTGGCCGGCGAATCCGCCGGCGTCGAAATCTTCACGACGCGCATCGACACCATCTACGGCGCGACGTTCGTGCTCCTGGCCCCCGAGCATCCGCTGGTCGACCGATTCGCCGCCGCCAGTCCGGATTCGGCCGCGTTCCGGCAGCGCGTCGCGAAGTTCCGTGCGCTGGACCGCGAGGCGCGTCTGACGGGGGCGATTGAGAAAGAAGGCTTCGATACGGGCCGCAAAGCCATCAACCCGTTCACGAAGCAGGAAGTGCCGATCTGGGTCGCGAACTTCGTCCTCGCCGAGTACGGCACCGGCGCCATCATGGCGGTGCCCGCGCACGACGAGCGCGATTTCGAGTTCGCGCGCAAATACAACCTGCCCGTCCGCATCGTCGTGCGTTCGGACGAGACGCCGGCCACATCTGACGTCATGACGGTGGCAGCGACGAACTACGGGACGCTGGTCGATTCAGGCGAGTGGAGCGGACAAGAGGCTCCGGCCGTCATCCCGAGGATGATCGCAGACGCCGAGAAGCGCGGCATCGGCAAGGGCGAGGTGCAGTACCGGCTGAAGGACTGGGGCATCTCGCGCCAGCGCTACTGGGGCACGCCAATCCCGGTCATCTACTGTGAAAAGGACGGGGTTGTCGGCGTGCCATACGCGGACCTCCCCGTCGAGCTGCCGAAGGTGACGACGTTCACCGGGCGCGGCGATTCGCCGCTGGCGCAGGTGCCGGAGTTCGTCAACGTGAAGTGTCCGAAATGCGGCGGTCCCGCCCGGCGCGAGACCGACACGATGGACACGTTCGTCGACTCGTCGTGGTACTTCCTCCGCTTCTGCGACCCGAAGAACAGCGAGCTGCCGTTTGGCAAGGACCCGGCGAAGTACTGGATGCCCGTCGATTTCTACAGCGGCGGCATCGAGCACGCGATTCTGCACCTGCTGTATTCGCGCTTCTTCACGCGCGTGCTGCGCGACGTCGGCCTCGTCACCATCGCCGAGCCGTTCACCCGCCTCCTGACGCAGGGCATGGTGCTCAAGAACGGCGCCGTGATGTCGAAGTCGAAGGGCAACGTCGTCGATCCGGACGACATGCTGCAGAAATACGGCGCCGACGCGCTGCGGCTGTACGTGATGTTCGTCGCTCCGCCGGAAAAAGAGGTGGAGTGGAGCAATGCCGGGATTGAAGGGGCGTTCAGGTTTCTGGTGCGCGTGTGGCGGCTCGT
>DASQHH010000510.1:0-6228 GCA_035632195.1 Vicinamibacterales bacterium | reverse complement strand
CAGGAGGCTGACCAGCGTCATGCGCGCGGAAGAAGGCCGCTGCTTCGCCGTCATCGACTTCACGGGCGAGGGCCGGCGTTTTGACGTGGAGATCGATCGCGTCGCCGGACACGACCGCGTCCGGCTGCAAACGCAGATCGTGCCGACCCTCGAGGGGCTCGATTGGACGCCGGCCGCGACCGACGATGCGTACCACACGTACGATCTTCGCTACGATCCGGGGGCTCAGAGTGCTGAGCTGTGGGTGGACGGCGTCCGGCGGCTCACGGGATACCGCGGGCACTCTCAGTTCCAGCAGGACGGCGATCTCCTGTTCGGTGTCTCCGTCTTCCAGAGCGCGCGTGGCGTCGCGTCGTTTCAGGATGTGCGTTTCGAGATCAACCCGTGAAACCATCCTCCTTGGCGTTGCTGTTGTCGTAGTGGGGACGTCGTTACTCGCGCAGCAGGCGCCTGCCTTTTCCGGCGCGCAGTTCGATGTCGTGCCGATCAAGCCACACAAAGATGATGGCACCCGCGTTCACGGAACGGTGTACCGCTACCAACTCCCCGAATTGTCAAGGCGACGTCGCGAAAAGCTCGAATGCTGCCCAGTTGTACGGGGCGGCCATGCGGCCGCCGCCGCGAATGAGGGCCAGCTTGGCGTCGCGCAGCGCGGCCGAGGGCGGCGTGCCGGCCGCGAGGCCCGCGTACAGCCGGTCCATCAGCGCCGCCGTCGACTGGTCGTCGACGTCCCATAAGCCGGCAATGACGCGACGGGCGCCCGCACGGAGAAACGCCCACGAGAATCCCACGAGGCCTTCGCCGGCGTACGCGCGGGCGCCCGCGCTTCTGCATGCCGACACGGTGACGAGATCCGCCGTGAGCGGCAGCGAGGAAACCTCCCGCGCATACAGTTTGAACGCGTGCTCCGGTCCCGACAGCACGACCGCCGAGTCCAGCGGACTCTCCGCGTTGGCCGTCGCGTGCGCGGCGAAATGCACGAAGGCGAAGCGATCCGGCCGCGACTCGCGGTACGCCTCGGGTGACGCCCGCTCGCCTTCGTACTCGGTCACGCGCTCGGGCGAAAAATGACCGGCGATGCGCGACATCTCGATCGGCGCGTTCGCGAGCGCCGGAAACTCGGGGCGCGGAGCCGGGTTGCCGATCAGAAGCAGCGTCCGCGAGGTCTGACGCGGACGTTCCGGCGCGAGCGCGGCAAGCGATGGCGCGATCTGCACCTCGGCGTCCTCGATCCAGTAATGGCGGCGCGGGCCGTCCACTGGCAGCGTCTCGAAATTCAGGCCGTGCAGTGCTCCGTCGGGGACGATGACCACGCGTGCGCCGGGTGTCAGCCACCGTGCGGCGGGCGCGACGAGCAGGCGGTACAGCCGGTCGCCCGGAGTATCGCGCGCTCCGATCGGATCGGCCGTCGCATCGGCGATGGCCCTCTGATGCTGCCGGACGAGCGTCTCGATCTGCTCCGCCGGCGGCAGCTCGACGTACCCGCTTCCGGTCGGCGAGACGACGAACAGGTACGACCTCGACGGCATCAGCCAGTACGACAGCAGGACCGCGTGCCACGAGCGGGCCGTCCGGCGGAAGGCGTCCGCGGTGCCGAGCGGCATCGCCGCGGTCTTCTGACGTTCGGCCAGCACCTGGCCGCGGCTTGAATCCGCCACTTCCAGCGCACGATTGACCTGGTGCTCGTCCATCAGCGCTGACACGTACGCCTGGTAGAACGCGATCAACTGTGTAAGGTACGAGACTTTGTATTCGGTCTTGAGCAGACCCGCGCGCGTCGTCTCGATGACTGCAAGCGCCGCCTCGAAGTCCTTCGCCGCGCGCGCGGGCTGCCGCATCGCGATTTCCGCGTTCGCCCGCCCGAAATACGCGTCCCAGCGCAGCGACGCCGGCGCAGAGGGCGCCGCGAGCGCCGCGTCGTACATCCTCAGGGCGTCATCGTATTGTCCGCGGCCGGCAGCAATGGCCGCAGCGTACAACGCGTGATAGAGCGGCGAGCCGCCGCGGGTGACGCTCCACAGCTGCTTCGCTTCGTCGTTGTAGCGCTCGGCGTCGTCCCACCGCTGGAGCTGGACGTAGTCGGCGGCGAGGTTGCCCGCCCACAGCTCGGCGTCGCCGTTCAGGCCCGCGGCTTTCGCGGCGGAAAGGGCGCGGTCGAACAGCGCCGCGCTCTCGTGCGGATGACCCCGCAGCGCCTCGAGATTGCCCATCTGCCCGAGCGCCTGCTCGAAGTAGATCCGCGGTCCGCGCGTTTCGTGGATTTCGAAGGCGCGGTGCTGCACCGTCATCGCTCGATCGAAGTCGCCGAGCCGCGCGTAGCACGCGCCGGCGTTGCTCAGGGACGCCGCATAGATCGAGAGGTCGCGGAGGTCCTCGTAGGCAAGGACGTGTTCGAAGTAGGGCAGCGCTTCGTCGTAGCGGCTGCGCACGAACCGGCTCATGCCGAGATTGTTCAGCGCGAGCGCTTCGTGATAGCGGTCCGATGACTGCGCGGCCTGCCGCGCCACCGCGGTCAGCGTCGTTTCCGCCTCGGTCCACTGGCCCAGCCGCAGCCGAATCTGCCCTTCGAGGGCGCCGATTTCCATCTGCAAGTCGGGGTCGCCACGAGCTATGGACCGCGCCCGCTCGATCGTGACCAGCGCATCGGCCGCGTGCCCGTCGTCAATCTGCTGTTTCGCGCGGAGGTACGTCTGACGGGCGCGCAGCCCATCGAACGCGGGATCGGCAGGGAGGGATGCAGACAGCGCGGGGGCCGCCCGCCCGACGTCGCGCTGGAGCAAGGCGATTTCGGCGCGCAGCAGTTCGAGCCGCCACGCGGCAACCGACTGCGGATCGGAACGGACGTAAGAAGCCGCGCGGCCGGCGAAGCTGGACGCGTCCGACAAGTCGCCGCGCTGGATGGCCGATCGCGCCGAAGCCAGATCGCTCTCGAACCGCCGATCGGCGCGGGGGCCGAACGTGCAGGCGCCGATCGCGAGCACGGCAATCGCGAGGGCGGGTCGCATCATCGGCGCGGCGGCCGCCGCTTTACGGCGACCACATTCCGTTGTCCTGGACGTCTGCGGCGCTCGCGCTGCCGCCCGTGTCCGAGCCGAGCTCCATCCGCAGCATCGTCAGGCGCCGGGAATCGGACGCCACAATCAGCTCGCCGAAAAAGAGCCGGCCGAGCCCGGGGATGTACACCATGTTGTGGTCGATCGTCGAGCCCGGGAACGGGTCGCCGGACCAGCGGATCGATTTCACGATCGTCCCGAAGATGTATCCCGCCGGCGTCTGGACGACGCGTCCGGCCGGCGGCGGCGGCGAGTGCCCGTCGAGGGGTGTCTTCATGTACAGCAGCGCGCCCGACTGTCGCACGAACGCCGGTTCGTCGGCGGCCGCCAGGAGTTTCGATCGCGTGTCGAGGCGCTCGAATGTGTCCAGGTCCAGCTCGACGACGAGCGCGCGGCCGTCCACGGTGACGTTCTCGACAGTGACGCTGCGATCCAACCGTATGGACGGTTCGCCGCTGCCGAGCGGGCTGCGCGCGCTGAGCGCCGCGCGGAGGCGGCCGACGCTCATTCGCGGCTGCCGTCCCACGCCGAGCCCTGTGACTTCCGCGTTGACCGTCGTGACCGCGGTCAGGGTCCGCTCGGCGACGCGTTGGTGCGTCCGCTCGAGGAACTGCGCGGGATCGTCGAATGTTCCTTCGGCAATCGTCGATGCGGATTCGATCTCGAAAAAGCCGTCGAACGACGTGCGCGTCAGGCGCGCGACCGATCGCCCGCCGCTCACGGGCAATGCGCTCGCACCGTGCGACTCGAGGACGATGTCCTTCGGCCGGATGATGTGGCCACCGAACGCGGCGGCGTGGCCGTGAAAAACGAAGCGTTGTCGCAGTTCCATCGGGCTTGTGAAAATTCTACCGTCGTTTTACGGCGCGGCGACGATGAACCGGTATTCCGACGCCGCGACGCCGGTCGAGCTGGCTCGAACCGTGAGCACATAGCGGCTCGACGCATGGACGACGCTGCCCGGCACGAACAACAGCAGCGGCGCGCCCGCCGGAGGCGCCAGTGCCTCGCCCGAGGCGAGGACTTCTCCGCCGTCCTGCCGGAGCTCGTAACGCAGGCCGCCGTCGTAGGCGGCGCCGCCGAGGTCGACCGCAAGCGCGATGGCGCCGCCCGCACCGGTTTGCACCACCGGATCCTCGCCACGCGTCGCGGGGCGGAGCGTCGCGGGCGAGAGAGCCAGCGCGCCGCCGCCGCGCCCCGCGTTTGGACGCGGCGCGAGTGCCTGGTAGCCCACCACGAGCGCGAGACCGGCGGCGATCGCGTAGGGGACGGCGATTGAGGCGTTCCATCGAGATTGCGGGTTGCGCGCAAATCCCGCGCGGGCTCCGTCGGCCATCAGCCCGCCCACGCGGACGTCGGCGGCGCATTCCGCGCACCCGAAGAAATGATCCTCGAACTCGAGGCGCTCGGCATCGGTCATCTCGCCAAGGAGATACCGTTCGGACGCCAGGGTCTTGACGGCCTCGGTGTGGGTCACGGCGTCACTTCGCTTCCTCATGTGCGAGCGTCTCGCGGAACCGGGCCTTGGCGCGGTGCAGCATCACGCGCAGGTAATTGCGATCGATGTGCAGGTCCCGACAGATGCCATCCTTGTCGCGCTCTTCGAGGAACAGCCATGTCAAGAGGTCGCGCTCCCGCGCGGGCAGCGCGGCGAGCGCCCGGCGGACGCGCACGCGCTCCTCTCCCGCCACCATCGAGTCCTCGGCGCTCGAATGCCGATCCGCCGCGTCGAAATCGTCGGCGAGCTGCGCCGTGCGCGACGAGGACCGGTACGTCTCGAACAGCACGTTGTTGCAGACGGCGTTGACGAAGCCGCCCAGGTTCTCGGCGGCGTCGAGGCCGCCCTTCTGCTTCAGTGTCGCGAGCACGCGGGCGAACGTCTCCTGCCTCGCGTCCTCGACGAGCGCTGGCGATCGAAGGCGCGAGCGGAGCTTCATCGCGATGAGCTCGCCGAAATACTGCGTGAAATGACGTTCGGTGCCCGGGTCCGCTGCGACCAGCCGATCGATATAGGCACGGTCGAAATCGAACCGCTCGAGTCGTGGCAAGACACCAATCGTATCGCCAAATTATTCCCATGCGACGTGCACTCGAGTCATTGGTGTTCCAGTTTCGACATTCGTTACACCGCACCTGCTGAGCTTGGCCGCTGTAACGATCTGGCTCCATCAATCACCAATGCCCTGTTCGCGGACGCCCCTGCCGCGCAAGGAAAGTCGATGGTGGTTGTGAACGCTCCGGATTTCATTTCCGTGTCGGAAGCGACGCTGTTCAATCAGGTGATTCTGTCCACGAGCTTCCGTGCGAACGTGCTCATCGTCTGCGACGGCGTGTCGGTCGAGAGTGTCGTCGACGAGTTGAGCCTCGTGCACGCCGCGGGATGCCACACGTGTCGCATCCCCGGAGCGCTGCATCTGCCGCGGGCCGGAGACAGCAGCGTGCTTCTGTATGACGTGTCGAAGTTGACCCTCGTCCAGCAGATCGCTCTGTCCGACTGGCTCGCGCTCGGGCGGGGACAGGCCCGCGTGATCTCGGTTTCGCACGCGTCGCTGTTCGAGCGCGTCGAGGACGGGCGTTTCCTGGAGGGGCTGTACTACCGGTTGAACACAGTGACGATGCGTGCGTCGAACGACGCAGGAGGCCGGCGATGACCGTATCCGGCGGGTCCGAGGTCCGTTTCCTCGGCGTCAGCGCGCCGGCGCAGGCCGTCCGCGGCGAAATCGACGCCGCTTCGCGCTGGGACATGCGCGTGCTGATCACCGGCGAGACCGGTGTCGGCAAGGACGTCGTCGCGCGGCTGATCCATCACGGCAGCGCGCGGCGATCGGCGCCGATGGCCTCGCTGAACTGCGCGGGCCTGCCCGATTCGCTCCTCGCGTCCGAGCTGTTCGGGCACGCGCGCGGGAGCTTCACCGACGCCCATCGCGATCGGACCGGCGTCCTCGAGGCGGCTTCGAACGGGACGGTCTTTCTGGATGAAGTCGGCGAGATGAGTCCCCTGATGCAGGGAATGCTGCTCCGGTTTCTCGAGACCGGCGAGATCCAGCGCGTCGGCAGCGATCGGCCCACACGCTCCGTCGACGTCCGCGTCATCGCGGCGACGAACCGCGACCTGCCGGCCGCGATCGCGTCCGGCCGGTTCCGCGAGGATCTCTATTACCGGCTGAACGTCTTC
>DASQHH010000509.1:0-5945 GCA_035632195.1 Vicinamibacterales bacterium | reverse complement strand
CTGTCTCATCGGGCGCGAACCACGCGGCGCACGCCACGACGTGGCTCGTCGGGTTGTCCTTGTCGTAGAAAACCGGCACGACAGCCCCCGGACGGATTCGGTACCCTCCGTCCGCGGCCCTGCCGGTCATCGTCGCTCCATTTGCGGCCGTGAACTCGTAGTAAACGTCGTCCTCATTCTCGCCGGCCGTGGCCATGGCGGTCACGACGGCCGCCGCCATCTCGCCGTGCTGAACGAGGTGCATCTGCCGCACGCGCCGGAAGAGTAAGACCGACACGAGTGCCGCGGTCAGTACGCCCGCCAGGTACGTCGGCCAGTTGAGGCCCGTCCACGCCGTCACGGCCCAGATCATGTTCCACGGAATGAGCGTCAACGGGGCGAACATCGGGGCGCGGAATGCCGCCATCCACGTCATGTGCACCCGTCGGGGCGGCCGCGAGACGGACATGCGAGCCCACGGGACCGTCCGGTAAAGCGATCGGGCGACTTCCGCGACGATGGAGGCGCCGAGAGCGACGGCAGGCGGCGCGATGAACAAGACGAACGCGTTGTGCGGCGCCGCATCGGTGATCGCGACCGATGCGCCCAGGTAGAGCGCTGTAAAGCCGAGCGCAACGCCGATTTGCATTGCAGCCCCCTGCGGTTCATCCGGGGGCGTGTAACTTATACGCGCCCCCCTGCCACTATTCGTCATCCCGCTTCGGTTTGAGCGTTCCCCCGTGCAATTGTTACGCGCCCCCATTCCACTTGACGTCGGTCGGGTCCGATTGGCGAGAGTCCCCGTGTAATTTGCGCTCGAACCACTCCAGCTTTTGATGCAACCACATCGACTTTGGCGGGGGCGTGTTCCATTTGAACTCGCCCCCGTTCGACTTTCGATGCGTCCGCTTCAAGATCGGGCGCTTCCGAAACGTTTCTAACGCGTTGGGACCATGATGTGCGCCTTCATCGTCCCTCGTTCATCAGCCAGGCACCGACGGCCTGCCTCTGTGTCGGCAATCCGAGCGCCTTTCCGGTAGCGAACGGGACGGCGATGGTGATGTGGCTCTCCGGCCGCGCGTGCTCGCGGTCAGGTCCGGCCACGGCGTACCACAGCGACCCGTATTCCGGCTTCGCGCGCGTGCCGTTCTTTTCCATCTCGTCGAGCATTGCTTCGGACTTCTGACGATCCCCTGTCGCTTCGCCCCTCAGGTTCTGAGCTTCGCGCGGGAGGTTTCCCAGACTGGTGCAGTGCACCGAAAACGGCTGCTGCAACGGCAATCCCGACCGCTCGTAGCACACGAGCTGATTGGTGCCCTTGCGCAGCGTGTCGTAGGTGAAATCCTTCTTCCACTTGATGACGGTTGCCTGATCCTTGAGGCTGCCCGGCGCGGCCAGGAGGGCTGTGTCGACGTCCTTCTGAGAGGCGCCCGGTTCGAGCGGCGGCGGTGGCGGCGGCGGCTCTCCGCGTCCGCCGCGCTGCGCGAGGACGCCGGTCGTGAGCACGAGAACTCCGATCGCAAGAACAGCGATGCGTTTCATGGAAACCTCCAGCGGCCCTGAAGGGCCGCCCCTACATGGACGCTCTGAATGCAGCGCTGGCCATCGTCTTGCCCCATTCGATTGCCATGCGGCCGCCGTCGTTCGTCATGTCGACGAACGTCCACGTCAGCTGATCGACGTCGAAGGGCAGCGTCTCGACTTTCATCGGGATGCGGGCAACGTCTTTGTCCGCCGTGTATCCGTAGGCGCCCCAGAGCGCGTTCCTGTCGTTCGGGTCGAACTTCATCTGCGCCGCCCAGCGCGAGACGATCAGCGTCCATTCGCTCGGGCTCTTGATGTCGATGAACATGGTGTATTCGCCGGCGGGCACCTTCTTGCCGCCGAAGTCCAGAGCGACTTCGGTCTTCAGCCGCGTCGACACGTTCGAGCCGGCGCGCCAGACGGGCGGCGCAGGGAACTGCGCCGTGCCGACGTCGTTGACGGCTTTGCCGTAATTCGCGCCGGATCCAAAGAGGTCGCGCTGCCGCTGCAGCGGACGCCCGTAGTCGATCTCGATCCACTTGCCGCCGGTGTAATTCTCGCGACCGAGCGAGAAGGCGGGCTGAGCGCCCTTCACCCACTTGCCGAGGACCTGCACTTGAGCGGCGCCATCAGGGCTCATAGGGCGCTGACCTGTTTGCGCGAGGAGGATCGGGGAAACAAGGACGAGGGCGGCCGCGCCGGCGAGGCGAGAATTCAGCATGCGCCGAATCATACGCCTCGCTGCCGCTCGGCTTAAAGCCTCGCGCTCCGGAATCAATAGCGATAGTGATCGGGCTTGTACGGACCGTCGACCGGGACGCCGATGTACTCGGCCTGGTCCTTCGACAGCTTCGTCAGCTTGACGCCGAGATGATCGAGGTGCAGCCGCGCGACCTGCTCGTCGAGGTGTTTCGGCAGCATGTACACTTTCTTCTCGTACTTGCCGGTATTCGCGTGCAGCTCGAGCTGCGCGATTACCTGGTTGGTGAATGACGCCGACATCACGAAGCTCGGATGCCCGGTCGCGCAGCCGAGATTCAGCAGCCGTCCCTCAGCGAGCACCAGCACGCTGTGGCCGTCCGGGAACCTCCACTCGTCGTACTGGGGCTTGATGTTGATCTTCTGGATGCCCTTGAACTTCTTCAGGCCGGCCATGTCGATCTCGTTGTCGAAATGGCCGATGTTGCCGACGATGGCCTTGTCCTTCATCCGCGACATCTGCTCGGCGGTGATGATGTTGTGGTTGCCCGTCGCCGTGATGAAGACGTCCGCGCGGCCGATCAGATTCTCCAGCGTGTTGACCTCGTAGCCCTCCATCGCCGCCTGCAACGCGCAGATGGGGTCGATTTCCGTGATGATGACGCGGCAGCCCTGGCCGCGCAGCGCCTGCGCGCAGCCTTTGCCGACTTCGCCATACCCGCAGACGACGGCGACCTTGCCGCCGAGCATGACGTCGGTCGCGCGGGCGAGGCCGTCCGGCAGCGAGTGGCGGCAGCCGTAGATGTTGTCGAACTTGCTCTTCGTCACCGAGTCGTTGACGTTGATGGCGGGGAAGAGCAGCGTCCCGGCCTCCATCATCTGATACAGCCGGTGCACGCCGGTCGTCGTTTCCTCGCTCACGCCGCGGATCGACGAGGCGATTCGCGAGAAGCGCTTCTTGTCCTGCGTCATCGAGCCTCGGATGAGGTCCAGGATGACGCCCCACTCCTCCGGCTCCTTGTCGGCGTCGAATGCGGGCACGGCGCCGGCCTTCTCGAACTCGGCGCCCTTGTGCACGACCAGCGTCGCGTCGCCGCCGTCGTCGACGATCAGCGTCGGACCGCTGCCGTCCGGCCACTCGAGCGCTTCGCGCGTGCACCACCAGTACTCTTCGAGCGTCTCGCCCTTCCACGCGAAGACCGGCGTGCCTTTGGGATCGCGCGCCGTGCCGCCGGTCTCCGGACGGCCGACGACGACCGCGGCTGCAGCGTGATCCTGGGTCGAGAAGATGTTGCACGAGACCCAGCGCACGTCGGCGCCGAGCTCGGTCAATGTTTCAATGAGCACCGCCGTCTGAATCGTCATGTGCAGACTGCCCATGATGCGCGCACCGGCAAGCGGCTGCTTCGCGCCGTGCTGCTTCCGAAGCGCCATGAGCCCAGGCATCTCCTGCTCGGCGAGACGGATCTCCTTGCGTCCGAACTCGGCGAGCGAGAGGTCTTTGACCTTGAACGGTTCGCGTCCCACCCCTTTGGCGGCGGCGAACGGATGTGCGTGAGTCGCTGTAGCAGGCATCGTCTATGTTCTCCTGGCGGTTGCCACGAATAAGCCGGGACCTTTGGCCCGGGGGTCCGGCGCGAGTCCGGCGACGCGCACGCCGCTGAAGCCCTCGCCGAGCATACGGTGAACGTGTTCTTCCGAGAATCCGAGCCAGACGTGTCCCATCTGCTGGCGGTAGTGCTCGCGGTCGTGCGGCAGCATGTCGACGACGACGAGGCGGCCGCCCGGCTTCAGCACGCGCGCTACGTCCGCCAGCGCGCGCTCCGGCTCGGGCACGTGGTGCAGCACGAGCATCATCATCGCGGTGTCGAGGCGGGCGTCGTCGATCGGCAGCGCTTCGAGGTCGCCGCGCCGCAGGTCGACGTTCTCGAGTCCGCGTGCATGGACGCGCTTCTTCGCCGCCTGCAGCATGGCTGCGGATGAGTCGACGGCAACAACCTTTGCGACGAACGGCGCGACCGCGGCCGTCACCTGTCCCGTGCCGCAGCCGAGGTCGCCGACCACCCAGTCCGGGTCGGCAAAGCCGGCCAACGCGCTGAGGTGAAACGAATCGCCGAACAACTCGTCGCGGACGCGGTCCCACTGGCCCGCCGACGAGGAGAAGAATTCCTGCGACTTTGTCCGCCGCTCGGCTAGCGCGGACTGCAACCGGCGCTGATCCTGTGCGGCGGCCGGCGCCGGACCGACCTGCTCGCGGACGAGCAGCCACAGGCGGCGGGCTGACGGGTCCAGCTCGTCGCGCGTCATCGTATAGAGGTTGCTCGTGCCTTCAGCGCGCGCCGCAACCCAGCCCGCGTCGGCCAGCGCCTTGAGATGCCGGCTGACGGTGGACTGCGGCAGCTGCGTGATGGAGCAGAGCTCCGTCACTGTCAGCTCGTGCCGGTCCAGCAGCAGCAGCAGACGGCTGCGCGTGGTGTCGGCCAGCGACTGCAGGTGGTCGAGAATGGCGGGGGCGCGTCCATTCATCCGTATAACCGGCTGAAAGGATACACGCCGCCCGCCCGCAGTGTCAAATCACCGGACGACGGTGTCGCCCGGCAGCGGCGGGGCGCTCGGCGGCGGGACCCGGTAGTGCGTCGCCTGCTCGAACGCGTAAGCGAGCGCGATCAGCCGCGGCTCGCTGAAGGCTCGTCCCGAGAACGTCACGCCCGCCGGTCCAGGGAGGGCGTTGAATCCGGGGGGGAACGGCGGATTGACCACATTGGCGAAGAATCCGCCGGGGACGACGATGCTCGGATAGCCGGCCTTTGCCGGCGTGCCGGCGCCGCTGTTGCCCGAGAAGAGCAGCGCGTCGAAGTCGTCGCTCGTGCCGGGAATGCCGTCCGGACCGTTCAGGACCGCCGCGATGGCGCCCCGCGAGAGCGCGATGTCCTGCGCCCTGTCGGCCTGATATCGAATCGTGTCCGCGCTGCCGGCGGACGTGTCGAAGAAGTCCGAGAAGATCGCGAGGTCCTGATCGTACTTCGTCGCCCCAGGCCCGAACCCGATGTTGAAGTTGACGACGTCGGTGAGCGACTTGATCGGGAACGCCTGGCGCACGTGCGCGGCGATGTAGGCGTTGAGGTCCCGCTTGAAGGCGTAGTTGAGGACCGTCGAGCAGCCCGGCGGCGGCGGATAGTTCGCTGCGGGAGGCCGAGAGCTGCATCCGGGCAGCTGCGCGGCCAGGGCGGGAACGGTCACGACCGTCGCGCCCTGCGCCGTCAGCACGTTCATCGCATTGGTCATGATCGCCGCGCGACTCGACGGGAACGGCGGGACCGCGATGCGGGCGCCGGAGAGCGCGTTCCGGTCCAGAAACTGCGTGTAATCGCTGAAGCAGTTGCCGGGCGTCAGACACGCCGCCGTCGCGGGATCGTTCGGATCGAATCCGGCGATCACGCCGAGCACGATGGCCGCGTCGGTGACCGTTCGAGCCAGCGGGCCGGCGGTGTCCTGATCGGCGGCGATGGGAATGATGCCGTCGCGGCTCACGAGGCCGACCGTCGGCTTGATGCCGACGAGCATGTTCGCCGTGCCCGGGCTCAGGATCGATCCGGACGTTTCCGTGCCGATGCCGACGGCTGCGAGATTCGCGGCCACCGCGATGCCGGGCCCGGAGCTCGAGCCGCCGGGGGTCAGCGCCGGACGTCCGTCATTGACCGGCCGTCCGAGGCCGTCGAGAATCGCGCGCGGGTCGGGCCGCG
>DASQHH010000508.1:0-1708 GCA_035632195.1 Vicinamibacterales bacterium | reverse complement strand
ACGGCGTCCCCATCGAGCAATATACGCACTGATTTTCGGATTACGAAAGGGCCGTTCGCGAGCGGCCCCTACTTTCCCTAGATTCCCGCCTGTCCGGAGCGTAAAGTACCCGTTGCCGCCGGCCTGATTCTTGTAGTCGGGCCGGCCGGATTCGTCCGTCCGTACTCCTCTGGAGGGGCTCAATGCACAGCGGGTTCCGTCTCTTTGCGGCGTCGGTGATGGTCGCGGCGGCGACGCTCGTTATCCGTGCCGACGTCACGACCCAATCGCAGTCCACGGAAATCCAGCTGCAGCTCGGGGATCTGCTGTTCTCGGAGGGCCGGTTCCTCGACTCGCTCGAGGCCTACAAGAACGCGCTGAAAACGGCGCCGCCGGACGAGACGAAGCGTTCCCGCATCGGCCTCATCGCGTCGGCCCTCAGGGTCGCGGAATTCGACCTGGCGCGCCAGGAGGCCGAAGTCCTCTACAAGTCCGATCCGACGAATCCCGATTCGATCTCGCTGTACGGGGACGCGCTGTGGTCCGCGGGACTGTTTCAGGAAGCCGAGACGAAGTTCCACGACGCGCTCGCGACGCGCCCGGACCTCGCGCGCGGCCACCACGGCATGGCCAAGTCCCTGGCGGCTCGCGGGCAGCTCGACGAGGCGATGAACGAAGCGCAGGCGGCGCTGCGCCTGGCGCCGAGGGACCTCGAGATCCACCATACGGTCGGAACGATTCTCGAGCGCGAGCACCGGTACGAAGAAGCCGCCGCCGCGTATTCCAACTACGTCAACCTGCTGCCCAACAAAGACCACAGCGAGAAAGCCGACTGGTCGCGGGCGGAGATCCGGTTCCTGCGCTCGTTCGGCCAGCGCGTGCCGTTCGAAGTCGATCCCGGCGCGGACGATCGTGTCTACACCGTCGACTTCAGGCTCGTGAACGAGAAGGTCGTCGTCCGTGCCAAAGTCAACGACGCGTCGGCCCAGGACTTCGTCGTCGATACGGGATCCGAGAATACGGTCATCACGCGCACGACGGCGCAGAAGCTCGGCATTGTGCCGGTCACCTACACGCTGAGCGCCGGCGTCGGCCGCGTCGGACTGCGCGGCCTCCAGCTCGCGCGCATCGACTCGCTCGAGCTCGGCTCGCTCAAGATTCGCAATCTGCCGGTGCTCATCAAGAATCCGCCGCTGCGCGACATCCCGGTCAAGGAGACCGAAGGGCTGTCGCCGCTCGCGCTCGGCTACTCGATGATCATCGACTACAAGACGCACAAGCTGACGTTCGGAAAGCACCTGCCGCAGGAGCCGTCGGACTTCGAACTGCCGCTGCGCCTCTACCGCCTCGCAACCGTGCGGGGCGTGGTCGGCGGCGATCACCAGGCGAACTTCGTGGTCGACACCGGCGGCGAGGTGATTTCCATCAGTCAGGCGACGGCGACGGCACTCGGCAAGCCGCAGGGCCGCAGAATCGCGCTGAAGGTCTACGGGACCTCGGGCTGGGACGATGACGCGTTCCTGATGCCGGGGGTGGATTTGAAGTTCGACGCGATTCAGTACAAGAACTTCCCGGTCGTCGTGCTGAATCTCGATGCGCCCAGCGCCCTGCTCGGCTTCCAGCTCGGCGGCATCGTCGGCCACAAGTTCCTGAGCAAGTATCGTGTGGCCATCGACCTCGAGCACTCTACATTGCGGTTGAAGAGCGTTTCCTGAGGAGCCGTTCGGCA
>DASQHH010000507.1:0-3235 GCA_035632195.1 Vicinamibacterales bacterium | reverse complement strand
CGCCGGGCCGTCGGCGAGCATCATCGCTTCGAGCGCCGAGTGCACCTCGTCCGCGCGCTCGCACCGGAAGCCGACTGCGCCGCACGCTTCCGCGTAGCGGACGAAATCGATCGGCGGCTCGAGCGAAACGCCGTACTCCGGATTGCCGAGGAACACCATCTGCTCCCACTTGATCTGGCCGAGCACGTTGTTCTTGATGATGACCACCTTGATCGGCAGACGGTACTTGACGGCGGTTGCGAACTCGCCCATCAGCATCGTGAAGCCGCCGTCGCCGACGAACGCCACGCACTGACGGCCGGGATAGGCGATTTGCGCCGCGATCGTGTACGGCAGCCCCGGCGCCATCGTCGCCAGGTTCCCGGAGCACGAGAACCGCATTCCCCGCTTGATGCGGATATGGCGCGCGGCCCAGGTCGTGATCGTCCCCGAGTCCGTCGAGACGATCGCGTTGTCCGCCAGCAGCGCGTTGCGCTCTTCGGCGACGACCTGCGGCTTGAGCGGATGCTCGTCGCGATGGCCGCGCGCGCTCATCAGTTCGTTCCACGCTTTCATGCCGTCCTGCGCCTTCTGAAGAAACGATCGATCCTCGCGGCGCTGGATGTGCGGCAGCAGCACGCCGAGCGTGGCCTTCGCGTCGCCGCAGAGCCCGACCTCGACCGGATACCGGAGCCCGATGCGCGCCGGGTCGCGGTCGATCTGGACGCCGCGGCACTTGTCGTGTTTCGGGTACCACTCGAGGTACGGGAAATTCGTTCCGACCATGAGGAGCGTGTCGCATTCCTCCATGGCGATCTCGGACGGTTCGGTCCCGAGCAATCCGATGCCGCCGGTCGTGTACGGCGAGTCGTCGGGCACGGATGACTTGCCGAGCAGCGGCTTGACGATCGGCGCGCCCATCATCTCCGCGAGACGTTCGAGCGCGTCGGCGGCGCCGATGGCTCCCGCGCCGGCCAGGATCACCGTCTTCTTTCCGGCGTTGAGCACGTCGGCGGCGGCGCGGACGTCGGCGTCGCACGGGACGACGATCGGTTCACGCCAGACGCTCGAGGTGTGGCCCTCGACGTTCTTCTCGGAATGCGGTCCCTCGGCGAGCGTCTGATCCTGCAGATCGACCGGACACGTGATGTACGCGACGCCGCGGCGCGACAGCGCGGCGCGGCAGCCGGCGTCGACGACCGCCTGCGCATGGCCCGCGCTCATGATCTGCTGGTCGTAGACGGAGACGTCTTTGAACAGCGAGAGCAGGTCGACTTCCTGCTGATACTGCGTGCCGAGGAGATCGTGATAGGTCTGGCCCGTGATCGCGAGGACGGGCGCGCCGTCCATCTTCGCGTCGTAGAGGCCGTTCAGAAGGTGAATGGCACCGGGACCGGACGTGGCGAGGCACACGCCGAGCCGGCCCGTGTATTTCGCGTAGGCGCACGCCATGAACGCCGCCGCCTCTTCATGGCGCACGTGGATGAACGTCAGGCGATCCTGCCGCTGACGCAGCGCCTCCATGATGCCGTTGATGCCGTCGCCCGGCAGTCCGAAGATGACGCGAACACCCCAATCGATGAGCCGGTCGGCGAGCACATCCGCAGTCGTACGAGCCATTCAGGAGTTCTCCGCACGACATCGGTGCAAGCGGAGATCCACTTGCGCATCTGGCTGATGGCTATGGCTGATGGCTAATGGACGAGGACCGCGACAGGGAATCGATCGAACGCTGCTGATGCTGGAATCGTCCATCCGCCGTCGCCGTTCTCGGGCGTCAGCTCGTCATTCGTAAAGATGTTTCGCAGGCGAGCGCCGGACGGCAGGGCGATCCGCGTATCGCTCCAGATCGCGGCGCCGATCGGCGGGTTCGCGGCGTCGGGAAGGAGCGACGCGACCAGGCGTGGAACGCACGTCATGGCCGCGCGTCCGTCCGGCAGCGTCCGGGCAAACGCGAAGACGCAGTCCTTGCGGGCGCCCGCGGTCTGCAGCGGCACGTAGTCGCCCTGTTCGAACACATTGCGCAGGCGCGCGCGCGTCTCGAGCGCCTTCGTCATGACGAACAGCTTCACTCGCCCGTCGGCGCGGTGCCTCAGCAGCTCAGTCAGGTCACTCGCGTCCGTCAGGCGCCCCAGCGCGCACCGGCGCGCGGCGAAGTCCACGGGACGGCGGTTGTCGGGATCGACCAGATTCAGATCCCAGAACTCGGTGCCGCGGTAGAAGTCGGGCACTCCAGGCGCCGTCACTTTGACCGCGAGCTGCGCGAGGCTGTTGTAGATGCCGAGCTCCGCCACGCGCGCCTGGAACGGGAGGAACGAGTGGAGGAAGCTCGCCCCGCGCTTCTTGTCGAGCAGCGCCGCCGTGAACCGCAGCACGGCCTTCTCGTATTCCTCGTCCGGATTCAGCCAGCTGCTGTGGACCTTCGCTTCGCGCAGCGCCTTGACCACGAACTTCCCGATCCGCTCGCGGAACGACGCCTCGCCGTCCGGCGGCGTGAAGGCGAAAGGCCATGCGCCGACGAGCGTCTGATAGATCAGGTATTCCTCGTTGGCGTCCGGAGCGAGGCGGCGCGCGCCGTTGTTGAAGTCGCTCTTGAAGCGGCGGTTGACCGCGCGCCACCGGGCGATCGCGGCCTTCCACGCGCCGGGAATCTCCGACAGGACGTTGAGCCGCGCGCGCGCATCCTCGCCGCGCTTGGTGTCGTGCGTCGCGGTGGTCGAAAGCGCCGCCGGCCAGCGGCGCCGGCGTTCGACCATCCAGTCGTGCACCGCCGAGGGTTCGAGCCCGAAGACGGTCGGGTCGGTGCCGACTTCGTTCAACGACAGCAGCCGGTTGTAGATGTAGAGCGCCGTGTCTTCGATGCCCTTGGCCGCCACCGGGCTCGTGATCTGCTGGAACTTGCCGATGAAGCGCGCCCGCTCTTCGCATTCCTCGCGCGTCGACAGCCGCGTCTCCTTCAGGAGGAGCTGCGCGATGAAATCGAACACCATCGACGGCACGCCGGGCGCGCGCGTCTTCGCGCACCGCACCGCATCGGTGATGTACCGCCGATCGCGGTCGCTGACCGCTTCGTCGGCCGTCACGTAGGTGCGGTACACCGGGAAGCACGCGATGATTTCCTTGATGGTCGAGATGAGGCTGTAGAGCGTGAAGTCGCGGAAGTGGCGGTTGCGCTCGCTGAAGCGGTTGAGCTGATGCCCGAGTGAGTTGATGTCGCCGGACATCGTCTCGTGGAGAATCTCCTTCTTGCTGCGAT
>DASQHH010000506.1:0-5986 GCA_035632195.1 Vicinamibacterales bacterium | reverse complement strand
TCATGCGGAACCTGGTCAAGCGGGCGATACGGGGCGGAGAAGGTGGGGCATGGACCTCTTAAGGTGGGGGCGCAGTCCGTGGGGTGAGTGGGTACTCACCCACGTTTCGTGGACGTTGTTCTGGGCGTCACTGTACGCGGGGATCCTGTTCTTCCTCGCGCACGCCAGCTACATGCTGTTCTCGGCGCACCGGAAACGCTCGTCTGCGGAAACGGACGCGCTCGAGGCGTCGCGTAAGGATCTTCCGGACAAGATCGTCCGGCACAACCTGACCGCGCGCCTCTTCCACTGGGTGATGGCAGCGTCGATGTTCGTGCTGCTGTTCACCGCGTTCCTGCCTATCGCCGGCGTGAAGTTCCCGTGGGTCCAGTGGCACTGGATGGCCGGCATCGTCCTGATCGCGTCGATCCTGTTCCATATCTTCCACGCGTCGTTCTTCCTGGACTTCTGGTCCATCTGGGTCGGGCCCCGGGACATTCCAGAATTCAAGGCGGAAATCCTCCGCGAAATGGGTCACGACGTTCCCGGGCCGAAACCGGGTAAATATCCGCTGGGCAACCGCCTGTACCATCTCGCGCTGGTCGTCACGGGCCTCAGCGTCGCCATCACCGGCCTGCTGATGCTCAAGAGCGTCCGCACGCCGTTCTTCGTCCGTGATCCGTATTTCATGAGCGACGCGGCGCGCGGCATCACGTACGTCACGCACGGCCTCGCCGGAACGGGCCTCGTCGGGCTCGTGATCGCGCACGTGTACTTCGCGGTGCGTCCGGAAAAGTGGTGGATTACGAAGTCGATGATCCTCGGCTGGATTACGCGCCGGCAGTACCTCGAGCACCACGAACCGAGCCGGTGGCACATCCCCGGGTCGGCGAAGTCGGCAGGCCGTGTTTAGGAAGGCCGGGGTGGGACCCCGGAGTGACGCCGGGGTAGGCACCCCGGAGTGAACGTCGACCGCGAAGGCGCGCGAACCGACCTCCAGACGCGCTGCGACACCATCGAAGAGGCGTATGAGTTCTTCCTGGCGTACGCCTCGCAAGGCCTCCCCTCGGACGCCAACACGTCGCATCCAATCCGCGAACACCTCAAGCGGTTCGACACGGCGCTGACCGGCATCCGCAGCTTCCTCGACAACTGTGTCGTCCGGCTGGGTCTCGACCCGGGGCGGGCGGCGGCCGCCCGGTCGTTCATCGAGGTGCTCGAGACCGACGCGGCGAAAGCGCAGTCGGCGATCCGCCTGGTTCTCGCGCAGGCATCGATCGGATCGCAGACGGTCGACAATCTGAATGCGTCGATACACATCCGCGCACTGCTGACCGATCTGTTTCTCGTCGACGAGATTCTGCGTTCTCAGTAAGCCCGTGCGGCTGTTTCCGTGGACCTGCTGACAGCGCTTCGGACCGAGCCGTCCGTCTTCGCCGCGGAGCTGCGGCCGCCGCGCGCGGAGCTCGCCGCGCAGCAGGGCATGGACGCCTGGATCGATACGTACCACGCCGTCCAGCGCCTGACGCGCCAGGGTACCTTTGTCTTTCTGACGGACAGCGCGGTGGGCCTCCAGGAGGAGGACAACCTTCGGCATCTCGTCCTCAATCTCGGCGGCAACGTGCCGCGGGAGCGGATCGTTCCGTTCCTCACGTCGAAGCACTCTCTCGAGTACTGCCTGTCCTACGCGGAGCGCGCGCATCAGCACGGATTCCCCGCGCTGGTCGTCCTCGGGGGAGACAAGTCGGTCGGCACCCCTCGTGTCGTCGAACACGCCTGGCAGCTGCGCAAGAAGCTCCGGGAACGCGACCAGGCGCTCGTGCTGGGCGGCTGGGCCAATCCGCACGGCGATCCAGCCGGTCAGGCCGAGTTCCTGTCGGCCACCGACTTCAACGCGGAGTTCTTCCTGACGCAGATCGTCAGTCACCACGACGCCGAGCGCGTGGCACGGTTCGTCGAAGCGACGCGCCGACGCGGCGTCGCCATGCCGGGAGTATTCGGAGTCTTCTACTATCGATCGGCTAACCCGCGGACGCTGGCGGCTTTGAAGAACTTCCTGCCGGTCCCAGTCGAAGGCCTCACGCGCGAATTCGGCGCTGGCGCATCTCCCGAGGACGTCTGTGCCAGGACGATTCGGACGCTGACCGCCGCCGGCGCCCGGCATTTCTACATCAGCAATCTCCCAATCGACCGGGCACAAGCCGTTCTTGGCAGTATTCTCGGCCGTGTGTAGGCGCCGAGCTTGCTCGGCGCGAGGAGCCGCCGCATGAAGCTTTCAGTCGCAGCCACCATCGCGTGCATCGCGTTTGCCGGGGTGACACTGCAGCCCCAACAGTCTCAGGCGCCGCTGCAGCGGCTGCAGGCGTCGATCGAGCGGACGACGAAGAGCGTCAACGCGACATGGGGGATTTACGTCAAGTCGCTGGAATCCGGCGAAGAGATCGCCATCGGCGCGGACCGCCGGATGGAGACGATGAGCACGATCAAGATCCCTCTGATGATCGAGGCGCTCGAGCAGATCAAGGCGGGACGCTTCAAACTGTCTGACAAGTACACGTTCGCCGCAGCGGATTCCCAGCCGGGCACCGGCACGATCCAGCGTCTCGACCCCGGCGCGGTGATGACCGTGAAAGATCTGCTCACGATGATGATCATCGTCTCGGACAACACGGCGACCGAGGTGCTCTACCGGATGGTCGGCGGACCGGACGCCGTCAATCGCCGCATGGAAGCCCTCGGGCTGACGACGACGCGCGCGATGACGATCCCGTCGAAATGGTTCGCTGCGAATCGCGCTGCGGCGTCGAGCGAGCAGTTCTATCGCGACGGGAAGAATCCGTTCGGGTACTCCACAGCTCGCGAGATGGGCAGACTTCTCGAGATGATGGAGCATGGGACGCTGGTCGACAAGCCGTCGGCGAACCTCATGCTGCAGATCATGCGCGGGCAGCTGTACCGGACGCGCATCCCACGATACGTGACCGGCTACCGCATCCCGCACAAGACCGGCGACTTCCTGCCCTACGTTGGCGACGACGTCGGTGTGCTGGAAGGAAACGGACGGACGATCGTCATCAGCGTATTTACCGGCGACCATTTCGGGTCCGGCGAAATGCTGGAGAACGCGATCGGCCTGGTGGCAAAGGACGTCGCCGACTACTTCGCGTATCGGCAATAATCCATGCCGCGGCCGATGACCCGCCAATCAGCGTCGACTGCTTCCCAACCCCGACGGCGCTCTTTTGCCCTTCTGGTCGCCCGACAGCCGCTCCTCGGCGGTCACGATCATTTCGAACTGGCAACCGACGCCCTAATCATGCGCTCGGGGCGCGTGATACGCTGAAAGCATGGCTGCCTATCTCGACAGCGTTCCGCTCTCAGGCATCATCCGGATCCGCGACCTGATGTTCACCGTCAAAGATCCGTTTCGTCTCGACCAGGGTGACGTCAGCTTCGACGCCCCGGACACCGTCAAGTCCGCGATGGCCAGGGCGCTCGCCGACAACAAGACGCACTACGTGCAGACGAATGGCCTTCCCCGGCTTCGCGAATTGATCGCGGCGAAGCTGCGGACCAAGAACCGGATCCCGGTCGACGACCCGGAGCACGTGCTGGTCACGGGCGGCGGCATTCATGGCATGCACATCGCGTTTCAGGCGCTTCTCGAACCCGGCGACGAGGTTATCGTCCCGGATCCCGAGTGGCCGCCGGCGGCGGGACACGTGCAGCTGGCGAAGGCCGTGCCGGTCGGCTGCCCGATTCGAGAGTCGCTTGGCTTCCGCTGGGACCTCGACGAGCTCGAATCCAAAATCACGCCGAAGACCAGGATCATCTATATCAATTCGCCGCAGAATCCAACCGGGGGCGTGCTGACGCGGGCGGATCTCGAGCGGATCGCGGACATGGCGCGTTCCCGCAATCTGTGGGTGTTCTCTGACGAGGCGTACGAGGATGTCGTCTTCGAAGGCGAGCACGTCAGCATCGCGTCGCTGCCCGGGATGTACGAGCGGACGATTCCGCTCTATACGTTCAGCAAGTCGTATGCGATGACCGGGCTCCGGCTCGGCTACGTAGCCATCAAAGACGCCGCCATGCGGGACCGCGCGAAGAAAGTGTTGTTCTACACCGCGAGCAATGTGTCGTCGATCGTGCAGCACGGGGGAATCGGAGCGCTCGAAGGGTCCCAGGACTGCATTGCGCAATTCCGAACCGAACTGCGCGCGCGGCGGGATCTCTTCTACCGCACCGTCAAGGAATCCACCGGCGATGTGTTCTCGGGTGCGCCTCCGGCTGGCGCGTTCTACGCGTTCCTGCGCATCAATCCCGCGTGGAGCGATGGACCCGCGAGCGCGACGTCCCTGTCGTGGCGGATGTCGGAGTATCTGATCAAGAACGGCCGCATCGGCTGCGTGCCGGGCGTCGACTTCGGCGCCAACGGCGAGGGCTACCTGCGATTCTGTTTCGCGCGCGATCGCCGGGAGCTGACCGGCGCGCTCGATTCGATGAAGCAGCTCTTCGCCGTGCGCGTGTGACGTCAGCTCAGATGGCGGCCACCGTCGACCCGAACGGTTTCTCCCGTGATGAAGTCGCTCTCGAGAAACGCGAGCACCGCCCTCGCGATCTCGATCTCGCCGCCCCAGCGTCCGAGCGGCGTCGCCTTCTCCACCGTCTCCATCTCCGCGTCTGACGTTCCCGGCGGTGCGAGGATCGGCCCAGGCGCGATCGCGTTGACCAGAATGTTGTCGCCGGCGAGCTCGAGCGCCAGCGCTTCCGTGAGCGCAATGACGCCCGCCTTTGCCACGTAGTACGGCACGAAACCCCGGTACCGTGGACGCCCGCTTCTCGCCACCCAGTCGCTGAAGCTGATGATCCGTCCGCCGCCCTGCTTCCGCATGTGCGGCACCGCCGCCCGCGCGCACAGGAAGGCGCCGCGCAGATCAACGTCGATCACCGCGTTCCAATCGGCCGGAGTCAGCGCATTGAAGTCCTTCTGCGTGTAGACCGACGCCATGTTGATCAGGATGTCGAGGCGTCCCATCGCCGCGGCGGCGCCGTCGATGAGCGCTGCGGCGTTCTCGGGCTTCGAAACGTCGGCCTGGAGAACGGCGGACCGCCGGCCCTGCGCGCGGACGTCGGCTGACGCCTGCTCCGCCTCCGCCTTCGATCGCGCGTAGGCGAGGACCACGTCGACGCCTCGCGACGCCAGCTCATGGGCGACGACGGCCCCGATGCGCTTGCCGCCGGTGATGAGCGCGACTCTGTCGTTCAGATCCACGAAGAGATAGGCAGGTAGGGCAGGTCAGGCGGGTAAGGCTGGTCCGAAAAGCGGGCGTCTTTCTGCCTGCCCCGCCTGTCGTACCAGCCCCACCGGCTCTAGTACGAGAACGTTCCGAAGAACGCCGACCGCTTGTTCGGGTCGCTCCACTTGGTGCCGAGCGCCGAACCGGTGAACGCGTGCGTGTCGGCGACGCCGACGGTCGCGTTCTCAACCGACGCGAGCGGATGGAACCACAGCTGCGCGCCGCAGGTCGGATCGTGCGTCATGTGCTTGTTGACTTCGAGCGACGCCTGCCCCGCAGTCACGGCGATTTCGCTGCCATGATCCGCAAACTCGATCGGCGCCGGCGCAACCTGGACGATCGTGCCGACCAGACCCTTCGAGAGCTCGTTCGCCATCGCGACGAGCGCGATCCGCTGCACCGCGTTCGCGCGCTGGTCCACGAAGACTTCGGACGTGACGGACGGTTTTTCTCCGCCCATCTCGGTCATACCCAGATTTCGATCTCCCGAGAGCGCGGCAACGACCGAAAGACCGTCGAGCGCGATGCCGTTGAAGGTGCCGCGGTCCACTTTCCACGCCAGGACCGCCTGCTTGCCCATCGTCTCGGCTTCGCTGTTCATGATGCAGCCGCCCGTAAACACTTCAGCGGTGCGCGCTTCGACGTAGACGCCGGAGACGGTCCCTCTGCCTCCCGCCATCAGCGGAGCAGCAGTCAGCCCGGCCAGC
>DASQHH010000505.1:0-8393 GCA_035632195.1 Vicinamibacterales bacterium | reverse complement strand
GGTCTTCGGCGCCGGCAACTTCTTTGTAACTGACGACCGTCCGGTCTGCGTCGCCGCGCGCGTCCGGTTCGAAGCGAATCTGCCAGAACGAGACGTCGGCGCCGAGAAAGGCGAGGTGGACGCCGCGGTTCCGCGCGGCTTCGACGTGCTGGCGCATCTCCCACGACCAGTACTCGTCGTGGCCCACGGAGAGGAAAGCGTACCGGCTGAGCAGCAGCGAGGGCTGTTCGTGCGTGTCGACATCGGTCACGTACGCGATGTCGTACCCCTCGCGCTCGAGGAAGCGCACCGCGTTGTATTCCCACCGCCGCAGGAAATCGCTGGCGCCGTCGAGGCGGATGCCGTACGGATTCACCGCATACGGCCGATCGAACGACACTTTGCGCGCTGGAGGGCCCGTGGTGTTGAAGGAGCCGCCGCTATTGAACGAATAGAGCGACCTGCCGCCCCAGTTGTTGTAGGCCGCGAACGTCGTGACGCTCGACTGAAACAGGATCGGCGCCTCGCGCCCATCGTCTCGCACCACGAACACGACATAGGCCTGTGGGCCGGGTCCTTCAGGACCCGGCGAGCTGGCACTCAAGCGCGCGAGATACACGCCGGTCGTCCACGGACCGTCGGCGCCGCTGGTAACCAGGTGCAGCGGATCGCGCCATCGGCACTCAACGAGTCCCGTCTTCGGGTCGGGCAGCGGCGTGTCCTGGACGAACCCGTCGCGGCCGATGGGGCCCGCAACGCGCCGCGCGCCGAGTCCGCCGTACCAGCCCATGCGGAAGACATCGACGGCGTAGCGCTTCGCGGCGGTGCTGACGTAGATGTCGATCGCGTCGCCGCCATTGACGCTGGTCCGTGAGGCATAGCCCTCGATCTCGCCGTTGAGCGCGGGCGCTTGGAGTTCCCAGTCCGCTGTTCCCGGCTTCTGATTCTCGGCGGCGACCGTCAGCGCTGCGGTCAGCAGCAGCGGCAGCATTGCGCATCGATGATAATTGCTTGCCCGCCGAAGCGCCTCGCGCGAAGGCGGGGCTTGCGAATGCATGAGCTGTTGATGGACGCCGCGCTCGATGAAGCGCGGCGGGCGCGTGACACGGGAGAGGTTCCGATCGGTGCCGTCGTCGCGGTGAACGGCGACATCGTCGGCCGCGGATTCAACCAGCCCGTCTCGGCGCGGGATCCGACGGCGCACGCCGAAATCGTCGCGCTGCGCGACGCGGCGGCGCGCGTCGGCAACTACCGCCTGACCGGGGCGACGCTCTGCGTGACGATCGAGCCCTGTCTGATGTGCGTCGGCGCGCTCGTCCACGCGCGCATCGGCACGCTGGTGTTCGGCGCGGCCGAGCCGAAATCGGGCGCGGTCGTGTCGACGGTGCGGGGAGGCGAGCTGCCCGGACACAACCACCGGTTCGAGGTCGTGTCCGGCATCCGGGAGCAGGAGTGCCGCGATCTGGTGCAGACGTTTTTTCGCGCGCGGCGGGAGACGTAGCCCTACTTGCGAACCAGGCGATAGCTCAGATAGATCAGCGCCCGCGACGCGAGACAGTCGAACGACGGTGTTCCGCGGACGCCCGCCCAGCTCAGAAGATGCGGCCGGAACCGCTCCGCCATCTCCAGGGAATCGACGAGCGCTTCCCGCAGGCCGCTCGTCCGCGCCAGCGACGCGACGACGTTGGCGGTGATGTCGCGGCGGTCGACGATGCGCAGGCCGGCGGATTCCAGGAGCGCCGTCGGTTCGAGCGCCGGCTGCCACAGGCTGGCGAGGAGAAACGTGCCGCCGGGCCGCAGCAGCCTCGCGACTTCCTGATAGAACAAATCAGGCCGATCGAAATGCTGCGCCGCTTCGATGCTGAACGCGGCGTCGAGCCTGCCGCCGATTGCGGGCAGCGCCGCGGCATTCGCCTGAGCGAAGTTCGTATGCCTGCGCGACGCGAACCGCCTGCGGCAGAGCGAGACGTGTTCGTGCGAGAGGTCGAAGCCGGCGTAGGCGAGGGCGGGCCGGCCCGAGAGCAGGAACTCGGCGCCGCCGCCGCGTCCGCAGCCGATCTCGACGACGCTTCTGGCGTCCGAGGGAAACGACTGCAGGATCGTCTCGTACAGCCGCCGGCATGCGCGCGGCAGATCCGGCGCTTCCGCGGCGTGCTCGGATTCGTCGAATCCGTAGTTCAGGAACGGCTGGTCCGGCCGCTTGCGCGCCACGGCGTCGTAGAAGCGCTGGACCGCGCCGCTGAGGGACTCGTCCGGCATGACCGGGACTGTATCATGTCGCCGTGATTGACTTCTCCGATCCGGCGTACCGCCGCGATCCGTATCCGTTTCTCAAGCGCCTGCGCGAGGCGGATCCGGTGCATCGCCATCCGCACGGCTACTGGGTGGTGACGCGCCATGCAGACGTACGCGCGCTCAATCGCGATCCGCGGCTGGGACGCGACCTTCGGAAGCTGAACGTCGGCGGCACCGACATCGTCTACCGCCGGTATCCGGCGCTTCTCGAGTCGCACGCGACGGCGATCTTCCACATCGATCCGCCGGACCACACGCGCGTCCGCCGTCTGATGTCGTACGCGTTCACGCCCGCGGCGATCGACGCGATGCTCCGCACCGTCGAACGCGTGGCGGACGACTTGATCGGCGCGCTGCCGGACGAGGGGCCGTTCGAGCTGATTCACGATGTCGCGAAACCGTTTCCCGTGGCGGTCATCGCGGGGATTCTCGGCGTGCCCGAGCGCGATTTCGCGGACCTCGAGCGGTGGAGCTTCGCCATCTCCGAGATCGTCGAAATGACGATCACGCACCGCCAGCTGATGAAGGCCGAGGAAGGCTGCGCGGCGTTCAAGGAGTACCTCATCGAATTCGTCGCCCGGCGGCGTCGCGAACCGGGCGACGGTCTGGTCGACAGGCTGCTCGCCGCCGAGCGCGAGACGGGCGCGCTGAGCGAGGCCGAGCTGATTCACAACATCATGCTCGTCTTCGTCGCCGGGCACGAGACGACGACGAATCTGATCGGCAACGGGGTGTTCTGCCTGCTGACGCACCCCGGGGAGCTGGCGCGCCTGCGTGCCGATCCATCGCTCTTGCCGACGGCGGTCGAGGAGATTCTCCGCTACGAGAGCCCGGCGAACGCGACGCCGCGCTGTGCGCACGAGGACATCGAGATCGGCGGGAAGGTGATTCGGAAGGGCGAGCTCGTCATGTGCCTGCTCGGCGCCGCCAATCGCGACCCCGACGCGTTCCGCGATCCGGATCGCTTCAACATCATGCGCGACCCGAACCCGCACGAGAGCTTCGGCGGCGGTCCGCATTACTGCATTGGCGCGCCGCTCGCGAGAGTCGAGGGGCGGGTCGCGCTCGCAAAGCTGCTCGAGCGCTATCCGCATCTGGAAATCGATCCCGCGCGCGTCACGTGGGCCGACCGCATCAATCTGCGCGGCCTGTCGCAGCTCGGACTGAACGCCGGCCGCTCGCGCGCGCCCCAATCAGGGTGAACCCCTAGACCGATGCGGTGTCTCCTGATTGTGGCTGCGTGGTCCGTTGACTAAGCTGGCCGATAGAGATTCTTGACGATGACGTGGCGGTGTCCGGCCTGCGGCACACAAGTTCAGCACAGTCCATCCGAGACGGTGCCGCGCAGCGGCGCCGTCTATCGCTGCCACGTCTGCCGCCTTGAACTCGTCGCCGACCCCGAGACGCAACAAATGACGGTGGCACCGCTCGACTCTGCCGCCGATTCGCGCGAGGGAGATCGCGGACGAGGGAAGGCGCGTGTGACCCGCCCGGGCAAGGCGAAGCGCTCCTGAACCACGCTCGAAGGCGAGAGAGTTGGCGGAGAGGGTGGGATTCGAACCCACGTGCCGGTTACCCGACAAGACGCTTTCGAGGCGCCCCCGTTACGACCACTTCGGTACCTCTCCGGACGGGTCGGTCGCTGTACAGCGGACCTTCCATTATACCTGTGCCGCGACCCGGCGGACGACGGCGCGGATGACGGCGTACACCGCGATCAATCCGACGGTGACGGCCGCACGGCGGCCCGTTGTCTGCGTGACGACGGCGATGACGGCGCCGGCGGCGAGGCCTTCGATGGCGGGATGCAGTCCGCGCCGCGCGACATATGCGAGCGCGGCGAACAGCAGTGCGAGGGCGACCGCGGCGGCGTAGAGCAATCTACTTCGGCGCCATGCCGAGCTTCTTGCCGCGCTCGCCGCCGTAGAGATCGTGCAGCTGCTTGTCCGCCTTCGTCAGCAGCGCTTTCTGTCCGGGATACCAGTATTCAAGGTGGCAGTTCTCGCACGCCTCGTCGAGGTCGTCCGCCGCCTGCCACATCGCGTTCGCGTCCTTCTTCTTGACGATGTCGAGCACTTCGAGGCTCACGTTCCGCAGCGCCTCGATCTTCGCGTTCCACAGCACCGGATCTTTTTCGAGCTTCGCCTTGATTTCCGCCGGCGACGCCTCGAGCGGCTCGGGACCGTCGCTGTTGTTGTTGTCCCCGGGCGGCGTAAACGGCCGCTGGACCTTCAGCAGATACACGCCTTCCGCCATCGTCACTGCGCCGAAGCGGATCCTGTCCCAGTCCTTGTCGGTCCGCGGGTACGTCTCCACGGTGCCGTTCTTCGTCGTCACCGTCGAGACCGAGTCGAAGATGAAGTCCGACGCGGGGTCGATCATGTCGTGCATCAGTTCTTTCACGGACACGACCGGCTTCAGGTCGCCCCACAGCTCGGCGTGCGGCGCGGGCTGGGCCGCGGTTGCTGCCGGCGCCGGCGCGGCCGGCTTGCCCGAAGAGCAGGCCGCGGTGACGGCGAAAAGACCGGTGGCGATGGCGATCAGGAAGTGAGGCGTTTTCATGTGAGAATGCGTTGCAGTTTATCGCAGACCGGGAGACATGACTATGCTTGAAAGACGGGAGTTTCTGCGGGCCGTCCTGGCCGGAGCGGTCGGGACGACGTTCACGTACAGCTCGGCTGAAGCCTCTCGCTTCGCCATCGGCGCGCAGAACGCGCAGCCTCCGATCACCGCGACGAAGCTCGCAGACAGTCTCGTCATGCTCTCCGGCGACGGCGGCAACGTGGCGATCGTCATCGGAGCGGACGGGCTGCTGATGATCGACGGCGGCTTGGCGGAACGGTCCGTCGATCTCCTGAAGGCCGTGGCTGACGTCGATGGGCGCAAGGTCACCACGCTGTTCAACACGCACTGGCATTACGACCACGTCGGCAGCAACGAAGCGCTCGGCCGGACGGGGACGAAGATCGTCGCGCACGAAAACGTCAAGAAGCGACTGAGCCAGCGGACGGCGTTCGAGTCGGCGAACCGGACGTTCGATCCGTTGAAGCCCGAGGGACTGCCCAAAGAGACGTTCACGACGGGCACCAAGACGTTCGTCGGCAGGACGGGCCTCATCGCCAACCACATCCCGCTGGCGCACACCGACGGCGATGCCTACGTCTTCTTTCCGTCGCTCAACGTGCTGCACACGGGCGATCTGTTGTTCAACGGCACGTACCCGGTCATCGACTACTCGACCGGCGGCTGGATCGGCGGGATGGCGCAGGCGGCGGCGAAGCTGGCGGACGTCGGCGATGCAAACACGAAGATCATCCCGGGCCACGGTCCGCTGGCGACGAAAGCCGATCTCAAGGCATCGCACGACATGCTTGCGGCGATCCACGATCGCGTGGCGGCGCTGATCAAGCAGGGCAAGACCGTCGAAGAAGCGGTCGCCGCGAAGCCGTCGAAAGAATTCGACGCGAAGTTCGGACAGGGCGCGCGCAAGCCGGACGCCTTCGTGCAGGTGGCATATACGAGCATCCAGAGACACGGCGCGTAGTCATTTCTTCCCGCGGCTCTGTTTGAGGTACTCCGGGCTGTACGGCATGCCGTACGGCGTCTGCACCTTGTGCGCGGCCTTCTCTTTCTGAAACGCATCCGTTGACTGCTTGAGCGCAGCGATTTCGTCGCTCGAGCAGTCGCGGAACGCCACATCTTCTCTCGGCACGAAGAACACCTGTCCGATCGGCATGCTGTGCGACGCGGTGATGCCTTCGCCCGGCTGCAGCACGTACCGGAACTCCGTCTCGTGCGGGTACCAGTCGGTCTCCACGCGGACGACGAGCATCGGCGCGAGGGGACGCTCGATCATGTTGAAGACCGGTGTGTAGACCGTGTCCCAGCCCTGCGGTGTCTGGAAGTTGAACGAACCGCGGAGCGCGAGCGCGCCCGGCGGCGTGCCGAGGTCTTCGGGAACGATGAACGTCCGCGCGGTCAGCGAGGCGTCTTCCTTCGAGATTGGCGGGTTCTTCACGGCGAACGAGATGTCCTCTTTGATGATGCCCATGCCGCCGACCGGCAGCGCTATCGCGGCGGAGAAGAGCGGCTCCCACTTGCCGCGTGGTCCGCTGAGAAAATAGACGAACTGGTATCGGCCCTCGCCCTCGTACTCGAGGTGGAACGATTCGTGGGACTCGAGCGGCGGATAGACGAGAAATCCGAGCGCGCTGCCGGCCTCGAGCACCGGGCAATTGCGCGCATGCTGCGGCAATAGCGGACGCTGCGCCTCGCGCCGCGGTTTCAGTCCCACGCCCGGACGCCGTGAATTCGGGTACAGCCGTACTTCCATAACCCGTAATCGTACCCCGTCGCTGTCAAAAGCAACCGCAGAGACCGCGGAGAACGCAGAGAACTTCTGGGGGGAAGCAACCGCAGAGGCCGCAGAGACCGCGGAGCGCGCAGAGAGAGCCACTCTGCGTTCTCCGCGCTCTCCGCGGTTGCTTTCCCGTGCGTCCGCCAAGGCAAACTCTGCGTTCTCTGCGCTCTCCGCGGTTGCTTTTCTCGATTGCGGACACCGTACGAATTCACACACATCGTCTGCACTGGATCGCGCGATTCAAAGATCCGTACGGCTGCGCGCTCAGTGTCCGGCGTGTCCGCGCTAACTCGCTGACGATTCCCTGGCTCGAACACTCGGACACCGTTCGATCGCGAGACGCCCCGAGGCACATCGCATGCACCGCTTCGTTCGTCTAATCCGTTCGAAAAGGAGAAACCTGAATGAAGCGATCGCTCGTACTGTTCGCGTTCGCGATGCTCTTCGCGGCATCGGCGTTCGCGCAGATTCTCGGCGGGACGATCTCCGGCGGCATCAAGGACGAACAGGGCGGCGTACTGCCCGGCGTCACGGTGACCGTCCAGGGAACCGACGCCACTCAGACGTACGTCACCGATGCGGCCGGCGAGTTCCGCTTCCTGAACCTCGCGCCGGGTCCGTACACCGTTACCGCCGCGCTGCAGGGCTTCACGACCCTGAAGCGCGAGAACGTCATCGTCGAAGTCGGCAAGACCGTCGACCTGCCGATGATGCTCAAGGTTGCCGCCGTCTCGGAGACGATCACCGTCAGCGGCGCATCACCCGTCGTCGACACGAAGGCGACCGGCACGGCGACCAACTTCACGACCGACGAGCTGACGAAGATCCCGACGTCGCGCGATCCGTTCGCGCTGATGCGGTCGGTTCCCGGAGTCCTCGTCGACCGCGTCAACATCGGCGGCAACGAAACCGGCCAGCAGTCCAACTTCGCGTCGAAGGGCACGCGCCCGCAGGACGCCGTCTGGACGATGGACGGCGTCAACATCACGGACATGGCGGCGACCGGCGCGTCGCCGAGCTACTACAACTACGACAACTTCGAGGAAATCCAGGTGTCGACGGCGGGGCAGGACATCAAGCAGCCCACCGGCGGCATGGGTCTGAATCTCGTCGTCAAGCGCGGGACCAATGCGTTTCACGGCGGCTTCCGCGGCTACTTCGACAGCGACTCGCTCGAGTCGAGCAACGTTCCCGACGAGCTCGCGGCCACGGGCGTCACGTACGCGAAGAGCGACCACAACAAGCAGATCAGTGACTACGGCTACGACATCGGCGGTCCGGTCTGGAAGGATCACGCGTGGTTCTACAACTCGTACTCGCTCCAGGATGTGAAGCTGGTGCGGCGCGCCGGCGCGCTGATCGACGAAACGAAGCTGAAGAACCCGGACGTCAAGATCAACTGGCAGGCGACCAAGAAAGACATGGTCAGCTTCCTGTACTTCGACGGTTTCAAGATCAAGGACGGGCGCAGCCCGGGCGTCGCGGGGATTCTGTTCGACGCGCCGACCGCGACCTACCACCAGGACAACGCCTACACCGACTCGCCGCTGCACGGACTGTGGAAGATCGCGGACGACCGCGTGCTGATGCCGAACATGTTCCTGTCGGCGAAGTACGCGTACTTCAACACCGGCTTTATCCTCGATCCGGAGGGCGGCCTCACCCAGCAGTCGGGCCGCGACTTCGTGACGTCGAGCTCGTACGGCTCGTACATGCAGGGCATCAACATCCGCCCGCAGAAAATCTTCAACGCCGATCT
>DASQHH010000504.1:0-2904 GCA_035632195.1 Vicinamibacterales bacterium | reverse complement strand
CGTCAGCTCGCCGGGACGCAGCGTGTACATCAATGCGTCGAGCGCCTTGCGCTGATCGTCGACGCCGACTCCCTTGGTGGGCGTGCGGTTATCGCCGCGCATGCCGTAGATGTAGTCCTGGCCGGCGACCATCGACGCCGCCGACTCCACGGCGTACCGGTGATACATGAAGATCGGCACCAGCGGCTCTTCGATGGTGGCCATAGGCCTGCCGGCACGGATCGAGTGTTCGCTCAGGTGATCGAGCGCGGCGCGGCGCACCTTCATCAGGCGGACGAGCTCGTCGGCCTGATCGACGCCGTTCGACCACTGATCAACCTTCGGATGCACATCGGTGTCCTGGTTCGTCATGTATCGCAGGTCCTGCGCCCACGCATCGTCCAGGATTCTCTGCAGCGCCGCCTTCTCGTCGGTGCCGGGCGCAAACTGACGATAGCCGTAATTGATCGTCACCTTGTCCCAGTCGCCGATGTGCTGCGGGTAGGCGTCGTTGATGTCGATGGTGCCGTCCGCCTTCAGCTCTTCGAGCGGATGCGGATAGTCCATCACCGAGATCCAGCCCTTCTCGCTGTCGTAGTAGTTGTGGCCGAGGCCGAGCGTATGTCCCGTCTCGTGCGCGGCGAGCTGGCGGATGCGCTTGAGCGCGGTCTCGTACAGGATCGACGGCCGCTCGTTGCCGGTGACGTACGGCGACAGCAGCCCTTCGAAGATCAGGTAGTCCTGGCGGTCCCGCAGCGATCCGAGGATGACCGTCGCTTTCATGATCTCGCCGGTCCGCGGATCGGAAATCGAGCCGCCCGTGCTCCAGCCGCGGGTCGAACGGTGGACCCAGTTGATCATGTTGTAGCGGATGTCCATCGGATCGGCGTCAGCCGGAAGGACATCGACCTTGAAGCCGTTCCGGAAGCCGGCGGCTTCGAACGCCTGGTTCCACCAGCTCGCGCCTTCCACGAGCGCTTTCTTGACGTCTTCAGGCGCGCCGGGATCAACCCAATACTGGATTGGCGTGATCGGCTCGCTGACGGCGGCGGTAGGATCCTTTTTCTCGATGCGATGACGGCGAATGTAGCGCTGCACCATCTCGTCGCCGATCGGCACGCTGTAATCGACGAAGTTCAGCCCGCCGTAGCCGGCGCGCGGATCGTCGTAGCGGGGCTTGTAGTGGCCGTCGGGCAGCTCGACGAGCGACATGTGCTCGCGCAGCGTCACCGCTTCGGCCGTCGGCGTCACGCTCGCGACGGATCCCGAAAACAGCCCGCCGCCGCGTCCCGCGCGGCCGCCGCCGTTGCCGGGAGCGCCCTCGTTCGCGATCGGACCCGGGCCCTGCGCGGGACCGCCGCCGCCCCCGCGTCCGCCGGCCGCCTCGTTCGCGAAGGTCAGCGTCATCTCGACTTCGGTGTTCTTCGGGAAGCCCTTCGTGCGCGGCAGATAGAACGCGCTGCGCGTGCGATCGACTCTGTAGTTGCCCGGCCGCAGCGCGCTGCCGGCGCCGGTCACGTCGCGGAGAAAGAAGTCCGTGGCGTCGACGAGGACGTGCCCGTTGGATTCCGCCCCGACGGTGAATCCCCACAGCGTCGACTTCGCGAACGAATCCTCGACCGATCGGCGCTCGGCGGCATTGCTGCTGCTCGAGCGGAAGTTCAAGTTCGGCTGGAGCAGATACACGCGCGGCCCCACGCGTTGAAAGCTGACAACGCGTCCGCCGCCGGCCTGGCCACGGTCGAGGCCGATGTCGTTGCTGCCGAGTCCCGCGGCGAGTCCCGTCGCGAGCAGGAACTCGTTGTCGAGCCGGGGAATCTCCAGCCACAGCGACCCGGCGCGCTCGTCCCAGTAGAGCGGGAAGTAGCCGTCGATCTTCTGCATCGACGCCGTGCGATCGGCAATCGATCCGGTTCCCGCCTGCCCGCCGCCGCGCCCCTGCGCATGGAACGGCACGGTTGTCGTCAGCACCATGGCCGTCAAGACAGCGGCCGCTGCGATCGAAAAAGCTCGTACCATAGACCTCTCCTGGCGGGTCCGAAAGAACCCGCCCTACGAATGCGAACGGATTCTATATGACCGACATTGACAAGCTCCGGTATCCCGTCGGCCCGCTCCCGCGCGTCGCAACGCCGCTCGATGCGAACACGCGCGGGCTGCATCTCGCGACACTCGAGCAGACGCCTGCCCGCGTTCGCACGCTCGTGTCCGGTCTCACCGACCGGCAGCTCGAAACGCCGTACCGCCCTGGCGGTTGGACCGTGCGGCAGGTCGTTCACCATCTCCCCGACAGCCATCTCAACGCGTACATCCGCCACAAGCTGGCAGTCACCGAGAGCACGCCTGCGGTGAAAACGTACGAAGAGCAGCTCTGGGCGGAGCTTCCGGAAGCGAAGACGGGGAAGATCGACATGTCGCTGGACCTGCTCGACGCGTTGCATCGGCGCTGGGTCGCGTTCCTCCGCGCGGTGCCCGAAGCGGACCTCCAGAAGGCTTTCAGCCATCCCGAGTGGAAGCGCGTGACCGTCGACGAGTCCATCGCGATGTACGCCTGGCACTGTCGGCATCACACTGCGCACATAGAACAAGCTCTTCGGTAAGCGCGGGCACGCCGTTGGCATCGCAGTCACGAGAGGTGCTGCGATGCTGTTTCTCGTCGTATTGCTGCTGGTGCTGTGGTTCCTCGGCCTGATGACGAGCTACACGCTCGGAGGCCTTCTTCACATCCTTCTCGTCGTCGCCATCGTGCTGTTCCTGGTGCACGTCATCCAGGGGCGCTCGGTCGGCGAAGCCTAAGCGGGTCCGTTCTTACACGGCTGTGTGTCTATCGGTGGACGGGGGGTGTCTGTGCGAGCCGCGTTCGTCCTGGGTCGCGTCATCTTCGGCGGGTTCTTTCTCTATAACGGCATCAATCATTTCCTGAAC
>DASQHH010000503.1:0-4083 GCA_035632195.1 Vicinamibacterales bacterium | reverse complement strand
AAGGGCAGTGTGACCGCCGTATAGCTCTTGCCCGTGGCCGACGACAGCGAGGCGGCGATTTTCGCGTGGTCGAAAGCGGCCCGCCTCTGCTTCGTTTCGGCGTCGAAGACGATGAAGTCGGCGCCGCCTCTGACGGTCCTGCGGTACCAGAGGCGGTTCGTCTTGCCGATCCACCCCGAGTTGGTCGTGACGTTGACGGTCAGTCCGTCGTATTTCGCGCGCAGGCCGTTCGCGCGCTCGTAGTCGGCCGGCGTTCCCTGCGCGAAAAGGGCTGCCGGGGCAAGGATGGCGGCCGCCAGAACGGCGGCGGGAATCAGTCGAGACGTGTTCATGGCGTGCTCCCGCGGAATGTGCGCCGAGTATACAATCGGGCCGTTCGTCACCGGGAGGCGTTATGGGACTCATGCGTCTGATTCCGCGCTGCTGGTTCCGCGTCGGCGTCATCGTGCTGGCAGCCGTCTCGAGCGTTTCGGCGCAGCACGCCGGACCCCGCGCTCAGAAAGCGTCTGACGGACATCCCGACCTGCAGGGCGTCTGGGACTTCGCGCAGCTGACGCCGTTCGAGCGTCCGGGCGAATTCGCGGACAAGGACGCCATCAGCGACGACGAAGCGGCGGAGTTCGCGAACCGCCGCATCGAGACGACGAACAAGGATCGGCGCGACGGCGGCGCAGCCGCGGACGTCGAGCGCGCGTACAACGACTTCTGGTGGGACTTCGGGACGCGCATCGCGAAGCAGCGGTCGCTCGTCGTCGATCCGCCGGACGGTCGCGTGCCGCCGATCACCGACGGGGCGCGCGCACGCCTGGCTGCGCGCCGGGGTAAATTCGACAACCCCGAAGAGCGCCCGCTCGCCGAACGCTGCATTCTCGGCTTCAACTCCGGACCGCCGATGGTGCCGAGCGCCTACAACAACAACGTGCAGATCGTGCAGACGCCCACGTCGGTCGCGATCGTCAACGAGATGATCCACAGCGCGCGCCTCGTCGACATGACCGGACGGCCGCACCTGCCGCCGTCGATGCGCTTCCTGACCGGCGACTCGATCGGGCGCTGGGAGGGCGATACGCTCGTCGTCGACACGACGAACTTCTCGATCGAAGGCGGCTTCCGCGGCGCGTCGACGAATCTGCATCTGGTCGAGCGGTTCACGCGCACCGCCGCGGACGCGCTGCGCTACGAGTTCACGGTCGACGACCCGTCGACGTGGGCGCGGAAGTGGAGCGTGTCGATGCCGATGGTCCGCGCGGACGAGCCGATGTACGAATACGCCTGCCATGAAGGCAATTACGCGCTCGAAGACGTGCTGAAGGGCGCGCGATTCGCAGACAAGAAGCAGTAGAGCAGGCCTTCAGGCCTGCCCGCTACGTCAGCGCGAGAACGATCCGCGTCACGGACGCCGATGGGAACGTGTGCCGCGCGGTTCCAGCCTCGACCGTCACGTCCGCATCCTTCAACCTGACGGCGTTCGGCTCATCGAAGCTGTTGTGCGCGCGGAGGTCGCCGGGCGCCAGCACCGTCGCGCGCGCCGATCGGACCGAGCCGCCGCGCAGCGCAATGACAGCCGACCGCGCATCGGTGGCGTGAGGATTGACGACGGTCAGCACGACCTCCCGATCGCGCCGTGACGCGGAGCCAGCCAGGCCCCACAGGGTTGCGGCCGCACCCTGGCGGCCGCGAGCGATGGCTATCGACGGCACCTCGAACACGGCTCGCAGCGACTGCCCGCCCTGATGCGCCGCGTACAACGCGAACACGTGAAAGTTCGGCGTGACGATGAAGCGGTCTTCGCGCGCGAGGAACAGCGAGTGGATCGTGTTGATCAGCTGCGCGACGTTCGCCATCGCGATCTTGTCGGCGTGGCGGTTGAACGTATCGAGCGTCAGCGCGGCGACGATCGCGTCGCGCAGCGACCCGGGATACGCCCAGAGGTAGTTCGGCGGCATGTCGGGCGACGCGCCGTGCCACGCGCCCCATTCGTCGACGACGAGCTTGACCTTGTGCGCCGGGTCGAACTCGGCCATCGCGGCCCAGTGATCCGTGACGAGCGACTCCATCCGGTCCGCGCGTGCGATCAATTCGTACCAGTCGTCGGTCGAGAACTGGACGGCGTTGCGGTCGCCCGTCGTGCCGCTGTAATAGTGGAGCGCCCATCCGAAGACGTCGTTCAGGGCGCCTGCTCCGCGCGCCGTCAGCGTGCGGAAGAACCCGCGCGTCCACGAGAGGTCGCCGCCGTTGGGCCCGGCTGCGATGTACTTGAGCGGCACGCCGTACTTCGGCACCCACGCGGTGTAGCGGCGGAACTCCGTCGCATATTCCTCCGGCGCGAAGTTGCCGCCGCAGCCCCATGGCTCGTTGCCAACGCCCCAGTACCGGACGCCAAACGGTTCCGCGTCGCCGGACGCCGCCCGCAGCGCCGAAAGCGTCGTCGCGCCGTCCGGAGCGTTGCAGTACTCGACCCACTGATAGAAGTCGCGCGCCGGCAGGCTGCGGACGTTGGCCGCGATGTACGGCGAGGCTCCGGTGAGACGGCAGAAGCGGACGAACTCGTTCGTGCCGAAGCGATTGGGATCGAACCGCTGCGGGCCGTCGGACGCAACGCGATTCTGCGACGGCCGCGTGTCCGCCCAGAAATCGGTGCGGCGCGGACGCTTGTCGGCCGGACCGATGCCGTCGTGCCAGTCGTAGCTGTCGGCGAAGCAGCCGCCGGGCCAGCGCAGCACGCCCGGTTTGATCGTCTTGAACGCGTCGACGAGCGCCTTGCGCACGCCGCCGATGTTCGGGATCTTCGACTGCTCGCCGACCCAGACGCCGTCGTAGATGACGCCGCCGAGGTGCTCGATGAAGTGTCCGTAGATCTCGGGCGCGATGGTGCCGATTGGCTCGTCGATCAGAACGTTGATGCGTGCGGCGTCGTCCTGCGCGCGCGCCGCCGGCACGCCGCGAGCGACAGCGGCTCCCGCAACGCCGGCGGCAGCGACGCCGAGAAACGAGCGCCTATCGAGCGACGCCAAAGCTGAACACCGTCGTCGAGCGATAGCGCCCGCCGGGGCGCAGCACTGTGGACGGGAAGTTCGGATGGTTCGGCGAGTCGGGGAAGTGCTGCGTCTCGAGGCACAGCGCCGCGTGCTTCTGATACACGCGGCCGCCCTTGCCCGTCAGAGTCCCGTCGAGGAAGTTGCCCGAGTAGAACTGCAGACCCGGCTCCGTCGTGGAGACGTCGAGCGTGCGCCCGCCCGAGGGATCCTCGAGCTTCGCCGCATGATGGGGCGCGACGCCGTCGGGCGAGCGCTCGGCTGAAACCGTCGCGCTCCTCAAGACAAAGTTGTGATCGTAGCCACCGCCGTTCTTGATCTGGGGATCGTCCGCGTCGATGCGCGCACCGACGAGCGTCGGCTGCCGGAAATCTAACGGAGTCCCTTCGACCGACGCGATCTCGCCCGTCGGAATCAGCGTCGCGTCGACCGGCGTAAAGCGATCGGCGTCGATCGTCAGACGATGGCCGAGGATGTCTCCCTGGCCGGCGAGATTGAAGTAGCTGTGCTGCGTCAGATTGACGACGGTCGCCTTGTCGGTCGTCGCGTCGTAGTCAACGGTCAGCGCGTTCCCGGATAACGTGTATGTGACTCTGACGTTCAGCGTGCCGGGGTATCCCTCGTCTCCGTCAGGGCTGGTCAGCGTGTAGACGACGCCGGCGGCATCGCCGCGCAGAAACGAATCGGCGCTCCACAGCTGCTTGTCGACTCCCTTGACGCCGCCGTGGAGATGATTGGGTCCGTTGTTCGTCGCGAGGTGATACGTCGCGCCGTCGAGCGAGAACAGGCCTTTCGCGATGCGGTTGCCGTAGCGCCCGACGACGGCGCCGAAGTACGGATTGGTATTGAGATATCCGTCGAGCCGATCGAATCCGAGCACGACGTCGTCGATCTTGCCGCTCCGATCCGGCGTTTTGATCGACAGGAGCCTCGCGCCGTACGGAATCGTCCGCACTTCGATGCCCGATTTCGTCGATAGCGTGAAAAGGTCGACGGTACGGCCGTCGGGCAGCTTGCCGAACGGCGACGTTCGCGAAACCTTGACCAT
>DASQHH010000502.1:0-2227 GCA_035632195.1 Vicinamibacterales bacterium | reverse complement strand
TCGATGGCGTGTTGTTCTTCGATCGTATGAAGTCGCTCGAGACGCTGACGTTCCTGGATGAGTACAGCCGCTACTGGAATACGCGGGACGTTCCCGAAGAATAGGCGGACGGGTCTATGCGCGCTGGCCCGACCTTCTTCGCTCGAGCTCCCGCTCTGCCTTCAGTCGCTCGAGCTCGACTTCGGAATGGTCGACGAATGTCATTGCGGCCGCGCCCGCTTTGTGGCCGGCGTGCTCCGCGATGAGCGCGTGCATCTGCTGGCAGACGCGGCGGTAGGCGGGGTGCCCCTGCGGCGCGGTGCGGAGCTCGATGAGATGCATCGCCTCCCGCGCGTTCATCTCCATGTAGAACCGGACGCGGTACGCCATCGAGACCGCGTACGGTGCGACCGCGTTCAGGCCCGCAGCCTTCAATGCTTCGTACAACTCCGCGGATGCGTCCATCACCGCTGTCCATTCGTCGAGGACTCCGGCCTCGCCGAGCGCGTCGGGCTCGGTGTAGCCGTGGCGCGTCGAGAGCGGCTGCCATTCCAGCGTCAAGAGACGATGACGCTGGAGATCGCGGAAGGCGCCGTAGTCGGTCAGCACGTCGAATCGGTAGGCCGTGCGCTCGAATGCGCGGCCCGGGCGGTGGCGGCGATTCGATCGTTCTCCGACGTACGCCCGCAGCACCGCGGCGCGCTCGTCGGCGCTCATCGCGCGCGCGCGGGCGAGCAGGCGATCGTCGGGCAGATCGGTCACCGCGTACAGCGCCGCCGCGACAATCTTGATCTCACCCTCCGGATCGAAATCGGTGAGCGTCACCTCTGCCCGCGGCTCGGCGTCGGCACCATCCAGGAGACCTTCGGCGATCCTTGCCGTCGCGGACCGCGTGTCGGCGAAGTACTGGGTCCAGCGCCCGCCTCGATCCGGCTGGTCGACGCGGGTCAGAAACGCCGGAATGACTTTCCGCAGCTCCGTCAGCATCTGGTCCGCGCACGCGCGGACTTCCTCGAGCGGATGCGCGCGCATGCGCAACAGGAGCGCCTCATAGGCCTGGCCCGTTCCGTAGATACCAACGTTCGACTGCGTTGCGGCCGGCAGCATCCCGCGCAGTGTGTCGAGCGCTTTCGCGCGGACGGCGGACCGGTGCACCGTCTCGGTGTCCTGAGGCGCGCGTGGATACCGCTCGGCGAAGTACGCCTGCACGCGATCGATCAGCGACGCATACGTTTCAAACGTCCGGTCCATCGTCTTGACGTATCGCTCGCGCAGCGCGCCTCGGACCTCGTCGGGAACGTGGTACCGCCAGCGGCCGACCAGCTTGTCCGTGTACGGCACGTATCTGGTCGATTGCTCGAGATACGCCATGAGCCGTCCCCATTCGAGGATCTTCGTGAGGACGTTCGACACGTACTCGCACGCGATGTGCGCGCCCCCGAGCTGTGCGACCGAGTCGTCGCCGTACTCGTTGAAGACCTTCTGATACAACCTTTCCGCGCGCTCGATACCGGCGGAGGACGCCGATGGCTGGGCGCCGTCGAGATCCTTCGCAAACTCGTCGAGAAACAACCGCCGCAGCGGTTTGGACGATCGGGAGTAGCGCGCGAACAGCGCGCCTTTTACCGTCTCTGGAAGATTGGTGAGCGCAAACACGTGGCGGTCGGTATTCGAGAAATACGGGGAGAGCATCCGGCGTTCGGTGTCGGTGAAAGATTCCGGACCAGCCACACGCTAAATGCTAGCATCCAATTCGTCCGTGACTGCCATCGACATTTGACTATGAGCGTGCCTTACATTCACCGCCTGGAAGTGCGATTCCGCGACTGCGACCCGATGGGCCACGTCAACAACGCCGTGTACCTGACGTATCTGGAGCAGACGCGCTTCAACCACTGGCGTTCGCTGTGGGGCTTCGGCAATCCGCAGACGCCGCCGGAGATGCCCGGCGTGATCCTCGCGCGCGTCGAGGCGGACTACAAGCGGCCCGCACGCTACGGCGACACGCTCGAGATCCGCCTCATCGTTGCCGAGATTGGCCGTTCGAGTTTTCGGTACGACTACGAGGTCGTCGATGAGCAGGGACAGACGGTGCTACTCGCGAAGACGGTGCAGGTGATGTACGACTACAAGGCCGAGAGGCCAGTCCCCATTCCAGAGGAGATTCGCCAGCTGTTGAAGATCCACGCGACGGCAGAACAGGCGTGACGCGAATGTCCGCGCGATCCGGTCCACGAATCATCGGATG
>DASQHH010000501.1:0-6714 GCA_035632195.1 Vicinamibacterales bacterium | reverse complement strand
CGACGGCCTATCTTCTGGCGTGGATTTTCGAAGCCGCCGGCATCCGCTGCGGGGTGCTCGGGACTGTCGCATATCGCGTCGGACCGTCGCCGTCGGACGTCCGTGAAGCGACGCGGACAACGCCCGAAGCGCCGGACGTGCAGAAGCTGCTGCGCGAGATGGTCGATCACGGATGCGGTGCCTGCGCGATGGAAGTGTCGTCACACGCGCTGTCACTGCGCCGCGTCGACGGGATGACGTTTGCAGCAGCGATCTTCACGAACCTGACGCGCGATCACCTCGATTTCCACAGGGACATGGAAGACTACTTCCGCGCGAAGCGGCGTCTGTTCGAGATGCTGCCGCGCGATAAGCCCAGCCTGCTGAACGTGGACGATCCGCGCGGCGCCGCGCTCGCGGATGCGGGCGGCCGGCCCGTCACCTACGCGATAAGCCGGCCCGCGGATATCACCCCCGGACCACTGTCGTTCTCACTCGACGGCCTGCGCTTCGACGTGCGCACTCCGCGCGGCGCGCTGCACGTCCGCTCCTCGCTGGTCGGCCGGCCGAACGTCTACAACATCCTCGCCGCGGTATCGACGGCCACCGCACTCGACCTGCCTTTCGACGCGATCGAACGCGGCGTGCAGTCGCTTGCCGGCGTGCCGGGCCGGTTCGAAGTCGCGTCCGCCTCCACCGACGAAATCACGGTCGTCGTCGACTATGCACACACGGACGACGCGCTGAAGAATCTGCTCGAGACCGCGCGTCCCCTCTCGAGAGGCCGGCTCATCACGGTTTTCGGCTGCGGCGGCGATCGCGATCGGACGAAGCGGCCGCTGATGGGGGCTGTCGCGGGTCGCATGAGCGACGTCGTCGTCATCACGTCGGATAACCCGCGCAGTGAAGATCCCGAACGCATCATCGACGAAGTGCTGCGCGGCATTACGCCGGATACGCGTCGCGGTGAAATGCGTCTGTTGACGATTCCGGATCGGCGCGAGGCCATTACGAAAGCGGTTGCGATTGCCAAGTCCGGCGACCTCGTGCTCGTGGCGGGAAAGGGACACGAGAAATATCAGGTCATCGGCAGCCGGACGCTGCCGTTCGACGACGTAGCGGTCGCGCGCGAAGCACTCGCCGCGCGCCGCACGGGCGTCAGGCAGAAGTGAACCAGGGCTCGGGATTTGGGATGTGACCGTTGGAAGACGTCGCGCTGATCGCCTCGTGGGTGGCGCGCGCGATGGGTGGCCGGATCGTCGCAGGTGAGCCGGAGCGTCCATTCGACAGTGTCTCGATTGACACGCGGACGCTGGCGGCTGGAGCGCTGTACATCGGCATTCGCGGCGATCGCTTCGATGGCGCGGATTTCGCTGGAAAGGCCGTCGACGCTGGCGCCGCCGGCGTGGTCGTTCCCGCCTCCGCCGCAGAGGGGCTGCGGGCCGGGGGGCGTGCGGTCGTCATCGCCGTGGACGACACGACGACCGCCCTCCAGTCACTCGCCCGCGAAGTGCGGCGAGTTTCGGGGTCGAAGGTCGTGGCGATTACCGGCAGCGCAGGCAAGACCACGACCAAGGAAGTTGCGGCGGAGTTTCTCGCGGCGCGGTATCGGGTGATCCGCAACCGCGGGAATCTGAACAATCACATCGGCCTGCCGCTGTCGCTGATCGACCTGCGGCAGCGGCCGGACATCGCGGTCGTCGAGCTGGGCATGAACCACGCCGGGGAAATCAGCACGCTCGTCGCCATCGCGGAGCCGGATGTCCGGGTGTGGACCAACGTCGGCGAGGCGCACCTCGGCTTCTTCGAGTCCGAGGACGCCATCGCCGACGCCAAGGCCGAGATTCTCGAGCGCGCGCGGCCGGAGACGCTCCTGGTCGCGAATGCGGACGACGACCGGATTGCGGCGCGCACGGGCCGTTTCGCCGGACGGCTGCGGACGTTCGGCATGGAGCGGGCCGCGGACGTGCGGGCAACCGCGATTCGTGACCGTGGCATCGAAGGAATGTCCGCCCGCGTCGAGACGCCCAAGGGTTGCGTCGACGTTGAGACGCCGCTCGTCGGCCGGGCGAACGTTGCGAACATTCTCGCGGCGACGGCGGTGGCCATCGACTTCGACGTGCCGCTGCCGGCGATCGCGGAACGGGCAGCGGCGTTGAAACCGGCGCCGCACCGCGGGGAAGTGGTGAAACTGGCGACTGGCGTGACGGTGATTGACGACAGCTACAACGCCAACCCGACCGCGACGAAGCGCGCGATCGAGGTGCTGGCCGCGACGCCCGCCGCGCGGCGGATCGCGGTGCTCGGCGAAATGCTGGAGCTCGGCGCGCGGGCGGTGGCCCTCCACGAGGAGGTCGGCCGGGCGGCCGCCCGGGCGAATGTCGACGCGCTGATGACGGTGGGCGGGTTGCCGGCGGCGGCGCTGGCGGACGCCTCGATACGGGCCGGTCTGTCGCGCGCGTCGGTGCAGTACTTCGCCACGAGCGAGGAAGCGGCGGACGCGGCGGCATCGCTCGTGCGCTCCGGCGATCTCGTGCTGGTGAAGGGATCGCGCGGCGTGAGCACGGACCTCGTGGTCGATCGGCTCAAGGCCACCAGGGTGACGGGCTGATGCTTTTCCATCTGCTGTCGCCCTTGCGCACGACGATCTCGGTGCTGAACGTGACGCGCTACATCACGTTCCGCACGGCTGCGGCGAGCCTGTCGGCGCTGGCGATCAGCCTCGCGCTCGGGCCGTGGATGGTCAGGAAGCTCCGAGAGTTCCAGATCGGCCAGGTGATCCGGACCGAGGGGCCGACGACACACAAACCGAAGGCGGGCACGCCGACGATGGGCGGGCTCTTGATTCTGACGGCGGCGCTCGTGCCGACGCTGCTGTGGGCGGACTTGACGAATGTCTTTGTGTGGATTGCCGTGCTGACGACCGCGGGCTTCGGCGCGATCGGATTCGCCGACGACTATCTGAAGATCGTCCGCCGCGATCATCACGGCCTCGCGCCGCGTTACAAGATGCTCTACCAGGTTCTGATCGCCACCGTTGTCGGCGCCGTCCTCCTCGTGCTCAATCACCACGGCGACTACAACACGCGGCTGGTCTTTCCGTTCTTCAAGCGGATGATTCCGGACCTCGGGTGGATGTACCTGCCCTTCGCCGTGTTCGTGCTCGTCGCCGAGTCGAACGCGGTGAATCTCACCGACGGCCTCGACGGTCTCGCCATCAGCGTGTTTGCCATCTCGGCTGCGACCTACACGGCGCTCGCATACGTGACGGGTCACCTCGTCTTCGCGACGTACCTGTCGCTCGTGCGCTTCCCGCAGGCCGCGGAGCTCACTGTCTTCGGCGGGTCGCTGGTCGGCGCGTCGCTCGGATTCCTTTGGTACAACTCCTATCCAGCCGAGATCTTCATGGGCGACGTCGGATCGCTGGCGCTCGGCGCCGCCATCGGCACGATCGCCATTCTGATCAAGCAGGAACTGCTCCTCGTCGTCGTCGGCGGCGTGTTCGTGCTGGAAGCGCTGTCGGTCGTGATCCAGGTCGGATACTTCCGCATGACGGGCGGCAAGCGCTTCTTCCGCATGGCGCCGCTGCACCACCACTTCGAGCTGATCGGCTGGAGCGAGCCCAAGGTCATCACGCGGTTCGTCATTCTCGCCATCATCTTTGCGCTGTTCAGTCTGGCGACGTTGAAATTGAGATGACGTTCACGGTTGCCGGCACGCGCGTGACCGTCGCGGGCGCCGCGAGAAGCGGACTCGCGGCGGCGCGCCTGCTCGCCGAGCGCGGCGCGCGCGTGACGCTGTCAGAGTCGCAGGCCGACGTGCCGCAGGCGCTGCCGCTGGAGCAGCTGGGTGTCCGGCTGGAGCTCGGTGGGCACCGCATGGAGTCCTTCGTCGCCGCGGACCTGGTCGTCCTCAGTCCGGGTGTTTCCCCGGACCAGCCCGTCATTCAGGCCGCCCGCGATCGTGGCGTCCCGGTCATCGCCGAGATCGAGCTGGCGTACCGGTACCTGCAAGGCCGCGTGATTGCCATCACGGGGACGAAAGGGAAGTCGACCACGACGGCGCTGACCGGGCGGATTCTCGCGACGGCCGGATTCAAGGTGACCGTGGGCGGCAACATCGGCGAACCGCTCAGCGCGCAAGTCGGACTGTCCACGCCTGACACTTTTCACGTCGTCGAGACGAGCAGCTTTCAGCTCGAGCAGATCCAGACGTTTCATCCCTGGATCGCCGTGATGCTCAACTTTTCGCCCGACCATCTGGATCGCCACCCAACCGTCGACGCGTACCGGTCGGCGAAGGCGCGGATCTTTGAAAACCAGGACGAGGGCGACTGGGCCGTTGTCAACGCGGACGATCCGACGGTCCTCGAGCTGGCGCGGCGCGGCCGCGCGAGGACGCGGTTGTTCTCGCGCGCGGGCTCCATCGCCGACGGCACCGTCGTCGAGCGCGACTGGATCGTCGATCGCGGCCCAGGGGGGCCCGCGGGGCCCGGGGGAAATGCCGAGCGCCTCGTGCCCATGGACGCCGTCCACCTGCTCGGCCCCCACCTGGTCAACGACGTCATGGCCGCGGCCACAGTCGGCCGAATAGCGGGTGCGACGCCCGCGGCGATGACGGCGGCGGTCGATACCTTCCGCGGCCTCGAGCACGCGATGGAGCTCGTCGCGCAGATAGGCGGCGTCCGGTTCGTCAACGATTCGAAGGCGACCAACATCGAATCGGCGCTCCGATCGATCGAGAGCTTCGAACGCGGCCTCGTAGTAATCCTCGGCGGCCGCTTCAAGGGCGGAGACATCGGGCTGCTTCGCGAGCCGCTCCGCTCACGAGCCAGGGCGGTGGTCGCGATCGGCGAATCGCGGGCGCTATTCCGGGATGCTCTGGCCGACGCGATCGCCGTGCACGAAGCCGACCGTTTCGACTCGGCTGTTCGCCGGGCGTTCGAGCTGGCGCAGCCGGCAGGTCTCGTTCTGCTCGCGCCGGCCTGCGCGAGCTTCGACATGTTCCGCGATTACGCGGACCGCGGACGCCGGTTCAAAGAGGAGGTGAGCAAACTGAGCGTCGGAGGCAGATAGCGCGCGCTAAGCAGTGAGCAGTCGTCAGTCGGCTGCCGCGGTGGAGGATCGGCTGCTGGGAACCCAGGCTGCCCCGGCCTGGGAAGCTGGTGCCTCAACCCTCGGCCGACTGATGACTGCTGACGGCTTAGCGCAAACGGCAATCCTAATTCCGTACTGTGTGATGTTTCGGGAGAATTCGAGCTCGACTTTATAGGAATGGCCCGCAAACTCAAGTCGGACCGCGTCTTATTTACCGCCACGCTGCTGCTGGTGTGTCTGAGCATCGTCATGGTCTACAGCGCCTCGGCGCCGATGGCGCTCGAGCGCTACGGGCGGGCGACGGTCTTCCTGATCAAGCAGGCGATGTGGGCGACCATCGGGCTGTCGCTGCTGTGGTTCGTGATGCGCATCGACTACCGCGTGTACCGGGAGCCGGTGTTCATCTGGACCTGCCTGGCGCTCGTCGGGATCGCGCTGGTCGCCGTGCTGTTCAGTCCGCCGGTCAACAACGCGCGGCGGTGGTTCGGCGTCGGCGGCATCGGCGTGCAGCCGTCGGAGCTGGCCAAGCTCGCGGCCATCTTCTTCATTGCGGCGCTGCTCGAACGCCGGATGCACCGCATCAACGAATTGAGCTACGCCCTCCTGCCGATCGGAATCGTCGTCGTCACGCTGGTCGGACTGATTCTCCTCGAGCCCGACTTCGGCACCTCGATGGCGCTCGTGCTCATCGCCGCCGTGATGGTCTTCGCCGCGGGGCTCGATTACCGGTACATCGCAGGCGCGGCGCTGTGCGCGGCGCCGGCAATCTACCTGCTCGTCATGAGCACGTCGTACCGCCGGCAGCGAGTGCTCGCGTTCCTGGATCCCTGGCGCGATCCGCTCGGCGCCGGGTTTCAGATCATCCAGTCGCTCATCGCCGTCGGCACCGGCGGCATCTGGGGCCGGGGTCTGATGCAGGGTGTGCAGAAGCTCTTTTATCTGCCCGAGCCGCACACCGACTTCATCTACGCCGTGATCGCTGAGGAGCTTGGTCTGATTGGCGCCACGATCGTGCTGCTCTGTTTCTGCATCGTGACGTGGCGCGGCTTGCGCGTGGCGCTGCGGGCGCCGGACACATTCGGTGCGTTCCTCGCGCTCGGCCTGACGACGATGGTCGCCGTGCAGGCGTTTATCAACGTCAGCGTTGTGTTGGGCCTGATGCCGACGAAGGGCATTCCGCTGCCGTTCGTCAGCAATGGCGGCTCGTCGCTGGTCATCAACCTCGTGGGGATGGGGATTCTGCTCAACGTGTCGCAGCACGCCGTCGAAGCATGAGCCATGTCTCTGTGCGTCGTCATTGCGGGCGGCGGGACGGGCGGTCACCTGTATCCCGGTGTCGCCGTCGCGCGGGAGCTGCTGTCGCGCCGGCCGGACGCGCGGATTGCGTTCGCGGGAACGGCGCGCGGGATCGAAGCGCGCGTGATTCCGCGCGAGGGGTTCGAGCTGGATCTGATCCGCAGCGCGGGACTCAAGGGCAAGTCCGTCTTCGATCGCGCGCGCGGCGTGCTGCTGATCCCGGCGGGACTCCTCGACGCTTGGCGGATCGTGTCGAGGCGGCGGCCCGATCTCGTGATTGGCGTCGGTGGGTACAGCTCGGGCCCCGTCGTGCTCGTCGCGGCGCTCCGGGGCCTGCCGACAC
>DASQHH010000500.1:0-2062 GCA_035632195.1 Vicinamibacterales bacterium | reverse complement strand
AGCGGAACCGATCCGTTGAAGTTCTCGAACATCCCGGCTGGGTTGTCCTCCCACAGCCAGATGTGGAACATCCAGCCGCCGAATCGCGACGTCGGCGTGAACGCAACGTCGGGCAACGTGCTCGTCGAGGCAAAGTCGTGCAGCGAAGGCGCCTTCTTGAACGCCGGATCGCTCGGCGCGGGCCACTTGGCGGTGAACGGGAGGAAATACTCGACCGCGGCCAGCCGTGTTCTCGCCACGCCATCCTTGCGGGGCCCGTCCTTCGGCGCGTAGACGAGGAATTCGGGATCGAGCAGATCGATTGCGTCGTCGCCGAGGTTGTTGCCACGCGTGTAGTGGTAGCCCATGCCGCCGGCCGATGCGTCCGAGATGCAGCCGTCCGCCGCGGTAGCTGGCGGAAGCGTCAGAAGGCCGTACCCCGCCGCCGTTGCCGCATCGACGTCGTGCAGCGGGGCGGTAAGCTGGCGCAACGCGCTGAGCGTTTGCGCACTGGATGCCTGCGAAAGGTCGGAGAGCATGAGCCCCCCGGCGTGCGACATGTGGCTCATCGTCGGGGCCGGCGAATCGGAGTTACAACCGGCGAGCACGACGGCGAATGCTGCGAGGACTGCTGTTTGTTTCATGGTGCCTCCGCGGGTGGGCGGTTTTGTTTGCCCTATGAACGGAGTCCCCACCCGAAACGGGACATCAGCCCCCGCGGAGCGTTCCTAGCCGTCGCTCGAGGTATCGTCGCGAAGCCACATCGGCCGTCAGCGAGATCGCGCGACCGTATGCTGCCGCTGCCTCATCGGTGCGTCCCCCCTCGGCGAGGAGATGGGCGCGCGTCGCCCACGCCGGCTGGAACCGCTGTGCGGACTCGTCGCCGATCGCGTCGAGCGCGACCAGTCCGGCGGACGGACCTTCCACGCGCCCAACTGCGGCCGCGTACGACACACGCGCACCCAACGTCGGCGCGATCTCGACGAGTGCGCCATGCAGCTTGAGCAGCGACGCTCCGTCGACCTCGCCGGATTTGGCACGCGCACAATGCACCGATTGGATCGCGGCTTCGATCTGAAATCGACCCATCGATCCAAGCGCGCCTGCTTGTCGCAGATATCGTTCGCCGACCACGATGAGCTCCGCGTCCCAGCGCGACGGGTCCTGCTCGTCGAGGGGGACGAATTCGTCGCTCGTGCCTCGCGCGTCACGCCGCGCCAGCGACAGGGAAATCAGCGCGGCCAGTCCAAGCGCCTCCGGCTCGTCCGGAAGCAACTCGGCGAGCGTCGTCGCCAGAAAGTGCGCTTCGTGGGAGAGTGAATCGCGCGGCGACGTACCCGCGACGATTGGAAAGTCGATCGCGTACGCGCCGTAGATCGCCTCGAGCACCGGCGTCAGCCGCGCCGGCATCTGCGCGCGGTCCGGAACGGAGAAGGGAATGCGCGCGTCGCGGATTCGACGCTTCGCCCGGACGAGACGCTGCGCCATCGTCGCTGGCGGAACGAGAAAGGCGCGTCCGATGTCGTCCGCGTCAAAGCCGAGCACCGTCTGCAGCATGAGCGGTGTGCGGACCGCGGGATCGATCGCCGGATGGGCACACACGAACAGGAGCGCGAGGCGCCGATCGGGAATTGCGTCGGGATCGATCTCGTCGATGACGGACATCGCGTCACCGTGTCTGACGTCGTCGAACGGATCGGTGAGTCGTTGTTCCGCCGAGCGACGAATGTCGTGCCGCCGGTTTCTTGCAACGGTGAGAATCCAGGCTTCGGGGTTGTCGGGAACGCCGTTCGTCGGCCATGCGCTCAACGCCTGCGCAAACGCGCCCGCGAGACAATCCTCGGCGGACTCGATGTCGCCGTCCTTGGCGGCGAGAATCGCGAGCAGCCGACCGTACGAGGCGCGAGCCACTTCTTCGGCTCGCGCCATCGCATTCTCGTTCGTCATCGCGCTTCGATCGTCAGGCCGCTCGCGCCCAGGCGCCATCGACGAAGCGGACGGCCGACGGGCGAATCTCCACTGTGCCCCAGTGCGCCGCGGGGCACTTCTCGGCCCACGCGAGCGCGGCGTCGAGGTCGGGAAC
>DASQHH010000499.1:0-8777 GCA_035632195.1 Vicinamibacterales bacterium | reverse complement strand
GACTCACGGCGCCGGCTTCCGGTCTGTTTCTCGAACGGGTCGCTTACCCAGGGGACCCGCGCGACAGCGACGTCCGGGCGGCGACACCGTTACGGACGTAGCGCCGGACGCCACTGGTCGTCGAACGGCGTGCCCGCGACGAGACGGACCACCTGCGCGTAGCTCGCGGCGCCCGCCTCAACGCGGTTCGCTTTCAGGTACGAATCGTAGACGCGCCAGCCCGCCGCGGCGACGCGGCGGTTGACGTGACGCGAGACGCGGTCGCTCACCGCGCGAAGGTCGTCGCGCGGACCGGGGTCCAGCCGGGCCACGGCGTCTGCACGGTCGGCGCCGCGCAGCGCCGCCGCGAGCTCGCCGTAGAGGAACAGCCAGCCGCTGTAGCGGTCAGGCGTCGAGCCGCGCACGCAGGCGAGCCATCCGACGAAATTGGCGTCGCCTTCGTCCGCGATTCCTGCGAGATGCCCCCACTCGTGCGCGACGACGAACGGCCGCTCGAACGGCAGCAGGTCGCTCGACACGAGCGTCTCCAGAAAGATCGGGTCGGTCATCCCGGACACGCCGGCGCGGCGAAAGTAGGCGTCCAGCAACGTCCGCTTGGGACGGCCGACGACGATCGCGGACGGCAACCGCAGGTCCGCGAGCGCGCGCGCAAGACCGGCGGCAAGCGGCGCGTCGACCGCCTGCGTCTCAGCCCACCCCGCAGCATGGGCGTCCGCGTACAAGGCGTTGGCCTGGCCGGCCGCAGCGGCAGCAGCGGCATGCACGGCGCCCGGGGTGACGGCGGCCGCGTCGTAGCGCACGCGCTCGGCCATCGGCAGGCGCTGATAGTTCAGTCCCCAGACGGCGAGAAACACGAGCGCGAGAGCCACGGCCCAGACGAGCGCGCGCAGGATGGCGGCGAACACGCCGCGCATCCAGCCGCGCCGCCGGACGTCCCGTGCCGCGAGGATGAGGAACGCCGCTGGGACGATGACGAGCAGCACGTCGAGCCACGCGAACGGCGTCAGGTTCGACGCCCGCGTGAGGACCGCCTGAATCGCCGGGTAGATGCGCGTCGAGTACGCGGTCTCGACGAACGGCCTCACGTCACGCTTTCAGCTCGCGCTGGAAGAACGCGACCGTCTTGTCCCACGCGTCCTTCGCTGCCTGCGGATCGAAGACCTCGGGCCGCGCGTCGTTGAAAAACGCGTGCTGGGCATTCGGATAGGTGTGGAACTCGTGGCGTTTCCCCAGCGCAGCGAGCTGCTGATCCAGCTGGGCGACGACGGCGGGCGAGACGAACGTGTCCTTGCCGGCGAAGATGCCCAGGACGGGCGCTTTCAGCGAGGCGAGGTTCGGCTTCACGTTGGGATGGCCGCCGTAATACACGGCGCACGCGCCGACTTCGGGATTCGCGCACGCAGCGTACAGCGAAAGCGCGCCGCCCATGCAGAACCCGATCGTCGCGACCCGCGTCGACGTCAGGCCCTTCTCGGCCGCGAGGCGGTCAATCGCCCCCGCGAGGTCTTTAGCCGCTTCATCGATGCGGAGGCTCATCATCAGCTTGCCCGCTTCGTCCGGCGACTTCGTCTGTTTGCCGTGATAGAGGTCCGGCGCGAGCGCGAAAAACCCCGCCTCGGCGAAACGGTCGGCCACGTCCTGAATGTGCGGCACGAGTCCCCACCATTCCTGAATGACAACAACGCCGGGCCCCGGTCGATCAGGCTTCGCGAGATATCCTTCCGCAGTCCCACCGTTGCTTTTGAACGTTACGCGCTCGCCCATCCGACCTCCCACGTTTGCACAGAAATTCTACGCCGCAGCCGGGAGGCTTCCGGATCGGCTACAATGGCGGAAGCTCCAATCCTTCAATGAGTTACAACGTTGGTGATAGTTGCGAGGACGCCTCTCATTGCTGAGGCCCCATCCCGGTGCTACACTGATACGGTCTGGGATGTCTCTGTCGTCAGGTGTCATATAGAGTCTGTCTAGGATAGGCTCAGGCTGGAGACAGCTCGAGCCGATAGATAAAGTGAGAGCTATGTCCTTCCTGCGCCTGTCGGCTCTGATGCTCGTCGCCGCCGCGTTTCCCCTGGCCGCGCAAACACCGTCGCCGGGGACGCCGGCCACGACCGCGCGCGCGGCGCGCGGCGCGGTCAGGCTGCTGCCCGGCACGCAGAACACCGTGCTGTCGACGATTCAGGGCAATGCGCTGACGTCCACGAACGGCCCGCTGACGGATGCGCCTGTGCGCCTCCGCGATGCGCGCACCGGACGCATCATCGATCTCCAGGTGACGGACAAGGCGGGCCTGTTCGTCTTCCGCAACGTCGAACCCGGCAGCTACATCGTGGAAATGATGTCGGCGGACAACACGATCGTCCTGACCGCGAGCCAGATTCTGTCGGTCGATGCGGGCGACGCTGTTTCCGCCGTGGTGAAGCTGCCGTTCCGCATTCCGCCGTTTGCCGGCGTCCTCAGCGGCAACTCGGCCGGTTCACTCGCCGCGATCGCGGCACAGGCCGCGACGTCCGGGATTACGGCAGTCAGTTCCATCGGCGACCCGACCTGCTCGCTTCAGTAGATGGCTGATTCGCCGCCAACGGGATCACGACCGGCACCGACAGCGGGAGCCGCGCCACCGCCGCCGACGTACGGCGCCGACGGCGACGTGCACATCCTGGATCGGCTTGCGGTGCTCTATCGGTACCGCCGCATCGCGCTGACGGTATTCGTCCTGACGACGGCTGCGATGATGATACAGGGGTACTCCGCGATCCCGGAGTACCAGGCGAAGGCGCAAATCGAGATCGACGCCGAGCGCACGACTGCGTTGCCGGGAATCACGACGTCCGACAACACGTACTACGAGGATCCCGAGCCGTACTACAAGACGCAGTATCGGATCATCAAAGGGCGCGAGCTCACACGGCGCGTCGTGCAGAGGCTGAATCTGCAGGATCGCCCGGAGTTCAACGGCACCGAGCGACCGCGCACGACGCCGTTCACCATGCTCCACGACGCCGAGCAGCGCGTGATCAACCTCGTGCGGCCCGCGCCGAAGGAAGAGCCTGCGGAAGCGCCAAAGGCGGACGAGGCGCCGGACGAGTCGGGCCTGGTCAGCGCATTCGTCGGCCGGGTGCAGGTCAACCCGATCACCGGCAGCAAATTGGTGGACGTGACGTTCGAATCGTCGGATGCGAAGTTCGCCGCTACCGCCGTCAATACTCTCGTCGACGAATACGTCGAGTCGAACCTCGAGATCAAGCTCGCGGGCACGCAGAACATGATCGACTGGCTCGACAAGGAGCTCGCCAAGCAGCTGCAGAAGGTGCAGGAGAGCGAGCGCGCGATGGCGCAGTACCGCGAGAGCAAGAACGCGCTGTCGCTCGACGACAAGCAGAACCTCGTGGGGGCGCGGCTGAACAAGCTGAACGACGACGCGATGACGGCGCGAAGCCGCCGGCTCCAGAAAGAGCTGCTGTACAACCAGGTGCGCAACGTGCAGCCGGGTCAGGCGCTCGACGCCGTCCCGGCCATCGCGCAGAACCCCGCGGTGGTCAGCGCGAAGGCGCACGCCGCGGAACTGCAGCGCAACGCCAGCGAGCTGTCGATCAAGTACGGCGAGAAGAATCCGGCGATGATCAAGGCGCGATCGGATTCCGCTGAGGGGCAGAGGGCGTACGAGCTCGAGGTCCAGCGTGCGGCGACGACGATCAAGAACGAGTACGAGTCCGCGGCGCTCGAGGAGCAGACGATCGCCCGGGGGCTCGAGAACGCGAAGGCGGACGCGCAGGATCTGAGCAAGAAGAGCGTCGACTACAATGTGATGCAGCGCGACGCGCAGACCAACCGCACGATCTACGACACGCTGCTGGCGCGGCAGAAAGAGCTGACGGTTTCGAGCAACAGCCGCGCGAACAACGTCCGCGTCATCGACCACGCCGAAATCCCGCGGGCACCGATGGCCCCGACGGGCCGCCGGACCTGGCTGCTGTCGCTCGCGATTGGATTCGCGATCGCCGTCGCCGTGGCGTACGGCCTCGATTACATGAACGACACGATCAAGACGCCGGAGGACGTGACCCGGCGGCTGAAGCTGCCGTTCCTCGGACTGGTGCCGTCGGTGCGCGGCGACAAGCACCCGCTGCTGGCGTCGTCGCGAGTGCCCCACGACTTCGGCGAGTCGTTCCGCGCATTGCGGACCTCGCTCGTGGCGAAGTATCCGAGCACCGGCACGAAGGTCCTGCTCGTGACGAGCGCGCAGCCGCTCGAAGGGAAGACGACGACCGCGGCGAACGTCGCGATGGCGCTGGCGTACGGCGGCTCGCGCGTGCTGCTCATCGACGCCGACATGCGGCGCCCGGGGCTCCATCGTCCGCTGCGCCTGACGAACGAGCGGGGCCTCTCACAGGTGCTCATCGGCCAGGCGCGCGTGCGGGACGTAATTCAGCGGACCGTCGACCCCAATCTGCTTGCGATCACGGCCGGCAAGACGCCGCCCAATCCGTCGGAGCTGCTCGCGTCCGAGCGCATGAAGACGCTCCTGACGAACCTGACGCACGGTCCCTTCGACTGGATCGTCATCGACACGCCGCCGGTTCTGGCCGTGACCGACGCCGTGATCCTGGCGCCGTGGGTGTCGGGCGTCACGTTCGTCATCGGCGCGGAAATGACGCGGCGGCGGCTCGCCGAACGAGCGGTCGAGACGGTCATGCAGACCCGGCCGAAATATGCGGCGGTCGTTCTGAACAAGGTCGATTTCGCGCGGAACAAGTACTACTATTCCCGCTACTACGGCTACCAGCACAAGAACTACTACGCTGAAGCCGCCGTCTGACCGCGAAGCTCGCGCGAGCGCCCGAGGGCGCTCGGGGTCTGTCGACCGCCGCCGCCACGCGCGGCTGATCGTCCTCACGACCGCCTGGACGCTGTTCGCGTTCGCTGGAATCTACCGCTGGACGACCGTGCCGATGACGCTCGGCGTCCTGATCCTCGCGCGCCTCGTGCGCCCACGCATTGCATCCGGGCCCGATCGGCTGCTGGACGGCGCGCTCATCGCCGCGCTGGCCGTCGTCGCGCTGCAGCTCGCGCCGCTGCCGCCGGGACTGCGGGACTCGATCGCGCCGTCGTCAGTGGCGTTCGAACGCGCGGTACGAATCGTCGAACCCTCCGACGCCGGCGGGCCGGTCACGGTGGATGCGAACGCCACTGCCTACGCGCTCTACATCGACGCGGTCGTCATCCTGCTCTTCTGGTCCGCCCGGCGCGGCTTCGAACGAGGCGGTGTGCGCCGAGTCCTGCGCGGCATCGCCGTCCTGGGGCTCGTCGTGGTTCCCCTCGGCATCGGCCAGCACCTGCTGTCGCCGAAAGCGTTCTACGGAGAAGTGCGCCCGATCTCTTCGAGCGCGCTGCCCTTCACGCCGTTCGTCAACAGAAACGACTTCGCGGCGTGGCTCCTCATGGCCGTGCCGGCGGTGATCGGTTACGAGATCGCGCGGATCGAATCGCGGCGTCAGGCGGGCGTCGGGTTCGATCCCGAATCCGCGTTCGACAATCCGGCGATGGTGCTCGCGTGGTCGGCGTTCGCGATGGTGGCGGGACTGCTCGTTTCGCTGTCGCGATCGGGGCTGACGGGTCTCATCGCGGCGCTCGGTCTGTTCCTCGTGCTCGCGCGTCGGCGCACGAGCGGCCAGTGGCTGCGACTGATGGCGCTGGCCTTTGCAGGCATGCTCGTACTCGGTATCCTCTTCGCGAACGCCGATGCGCTCGGCAGCCGTCTGAGCGGCGCCGTGTCCGAGGGACTCGTCGGTCGCCTCGACATCTGGCGTCAGACGTGGCCGATGGTCGGCGACTTCTTCCCGGTGGGATCCGGCGTCGGGACCTATCAGAAGGTCATGGTGCTGTACCAGACCTCGTCTCGGCGATTCGCCATCAGCCACGCGGACAACGAGTATTTGCAGATCCTCGCCGAAGGCGGCGCGCTGCTGGCGGTTCCGGCGGCGGTCGCGATTGTCGGGGCCGCAATGGCGATACGGCGGCGGCTCGCCGCCGACCGAACCCCGATGTACTGGGTGCGCGCCGGCGCCGCGTGCGGCGTGTTCGGCATGGCGGTGCAGAATCTGTTCGAGATGACGCTTCGAGTCCCGGCCAACGCCGCGCTGCTGGCGATACTCGCCGCTGTCGCGATGCACGGCGCTCCGCGTCCCGCAGGACGCTCGTGACGGCGCCCCCGCCGATTGCCGCGCTTCTGGCGCGCGGACGCGAGGGAGCGCCATGGGACGGCACGGCCGACGAAGCTTTCGTCGCCGCGGCCTGCCGGCAGAACCTGGGTCCGCTGGTCTATCGGGCGCTGCACAGGACCGGCGCGTGGGAGCGGCAGCCCGAAAGCGCGCGTGCGCGGCTGACGCAGTCTGCGGCCGAAGCCGCGTTGATCGATCGGATCCGTCTCGACGCGGATCGCGCGGTGATCGCGGCGCTCATCGACGAAGGCATCGAGCCGCTGCTGTTCAAAGGCGCCGCGCTGGCGCACCTGCGCTACGCCGATTCGTGGCTGCGCCCGCGCGCCGACACCGACCTTCTCATCCGACACGGCGATCGCGATGCGGCGGCGCGGGTGTTCGAGCGGCGCGGATTCGTGCGGGCGGCGCACCCGGCCGGCAGTCACGTGACGCACCAGTTCACCTATACCTCGATCGCGCACGGCATTGGCGCGCAGTATGACGTCCACTGGAAGATCGCCGATCCGCAGGCGTTCGCCGACGTGGTGACGTACAACGAGCTCACACGCGACGCCGTGCCGGTGGACGCGCTGGGGCCCGGCGCGCGCGGCATCAGCGACGTCCATGCGCTGATCGTCGCATGTACCCACCGCGTCGCGCATCACTACGATACGGACGACCTGCTGTTTCTTCACGACATCGACGTCCTCGCGCGATGCCTCGACTGTCACGGCTGGCCCGCGGTCGTGCGACTGGCAACGGAGAAACGCGTGCGGGCGGTATGTGCGCGGGGACTCGGGCTCGCGACGGAGCGGCTCGGCACGCCGGTGCCTGCCGATGTGATGGGAGCGCTCAGCGCGCCTGCGGACGAGCCGACCGCGAAGTATTTGAAACGTGGACTGCGCCGGGTCGACATCCTGCGCTCGGATCTGGCGTCGCTCCGATGGAGCGGCCGCGCCCGTCTGCTGCGCGAGCACCTTCTGCCCTCGCCAGCGTACATGCGCGCGTCATACGGCCGTTCGTCACCCCTGCTGCTGCCGGCGCTCTACCTCCACCGGATCGCGCGCGGCGCATTCAGGTGGCTCCGGCCGCTGAACGACCGCGAGTCGTCAGCCAATCACGCATAGGCCGGCGGCCGAGAGCTGGCGCGTCAACTCGAGCAGGTCGGCCTCGAGCACTTTCGGATCGGCGTCGTACTCGTCGATGAGCGACTCGAGGACGCGCGTGAGCGCGCGCTGTTCCGTCATCAACTGCCACATCCGCGTGGCAACCGGGTTGAGACCGAAGTACGTCCCGCTCTTGAGATTCAGGACCACCGCTTCGCCGTCCAGGTCACGGAACAGGACGTCGTCGGGAATGCTGATCGAGTCGCGCAGCGTCGGGAGGCTCACGGCGTCATTGTAAACTGCACGCACGCCCGGACTCCTGCGGCCTTCATGAGCGGCATACTCGGAATCTGGCATCCCGATGGGCGGCCGGCGGACCGTGCCGAACTGGCGCGGCTTGCCGCCACGATTCGGCATCGAGGCGGCGATGCCGAAGGCCTGCGCATCGACGGCGCAGCAGGGCTCGCCGTTCATATTCGCCGCGTGACGCCCGAGTCCGCGCGCGAGACGCAGCCGGTCGTGGACGACCAGGGCGCGATGCTCGCGTTCGACGGACGGCTCGACGACCGCGACGACCTGATTGCAGCGCTCGACGGCGACGGCGGAGTTTCGCGGGAGTCGCCGGACTCGAGCCTCGTTCTGGCGGCCTACCGCAGGTTGGGCGAGGCGTGCCTGGCGCGGCTCAACGGCGACTTCGCCCTCGCTGTCCACGACCCACGGCGCAGGCGCCTGCTCCTGGCGCGCGACGCGATCGGCGTGCGCCCGTTGTATTACCACGCGACGCCGCAGCTGGTGATCTTCGCATCCGAGATCAAGGCGATCGTCGCCCATCCCGACGTGCCTGCGCGGCCGGATGACGAGACTCTCGCAGATTTTCTGTTCACGCGGTTCACCGGCGCTCCCCCGACGCCGCGGACGTTCTTCGAGCACGTGTCGAGCGTTCTCCCTGGATACGCCGTCATCGTGGATGCCGGCGGCGTTCGGATGGCGCCTTACTGGGACTTCGACGCCGCACGCGCGGTCCGGTTCGCGCGCTATGGAGACTACGTCGACGCCTTCCGTGAACATTTCGATCGAGCGGTCAGGCGCCGGCTGCGGTGCGTCCGTCCAACCGCAGTGTCGGTCAGCGGCGGTCTCGATTCGTCGGCGATCTTCTGCGCGGCACACCGCATCGTGCGCTGCGACGGTCGCGTCACTCCCCCAATCGGCGTGGCGCAGACATTTCCCGACGGGTCGCCGTCGGACGAAAAGGTGTTTCTGGCCGATCTCGAACGCTCGTCCGGGAGCCCGATTCTCCGTCTGCACGATCCGCCCGTCGGCATGACCGATAGCTGCCGCGATGCCATCTGGCACTCTGAGATGCCGTTCCTCGACGGACAGTGGAACGCGACGCACGCGTTGCTGTCCGCAGCCCGGCAATGCGGCGCGCCCGTGCTGCTCACCGGCCATTGGGGCGATCAGTTTCTGTTCG
>DASQHH010000498.1:0-5430 GCA_035632195.1 Vicinamibacterales bacterium | reverse complement strand
AACCGGCGCGGACCGCGTGGGCCGCTGCATCCGAGGGCGTATCCGGCCGCGACGTCGAGTTCGCGATGTACGGCTGGAGCCGCACGCCGATCTACGCCGGCGGCACCACCGTCTGGCCGATGCCGGACGACGCCTTTGCGCGCATGGTCGATTCGCGCGCGGCGTTCTGGGCGGCCGTCGATCGCGATGGCGATCCGTTCCGGGTCTACTTCCAGAACGATCGCGTCGGCATCTATGCGCTCGGCTATCCGGTGATCACCGCCTCCGGCCATCTGACGAACCTGGCGGAGCTCGTGCTGTTGACCGCCGTGCTGTACACGCTGCTCCTCATCCTGTCGACCATGTTCGGCGCGTTGACGCTCGGCGCGCCCGCGACCGGCCGGGCGCTCTTCCGTGAGGTCCGCTCGAGCTTTTACCTGAAGCTGTTCTTCGCGTTTGTGGCGTCGGTCGTCGTTCCGGTCGCCATTCTCGCTCTTGCGACGCGAACGTACTTCAAGAACCAGCTGCTCGCGGGCGCCGAAGACGCCGCGGCGCGCATGGTGACGACGGCACAGCGACTCGTCGAGGACTATGCGACGCTCCAGCAGCGCGGCACCGGCGCCGTCGGCGCCATCGAGGACCCGGTCATGGTCCTCGTCCGCCGCGCGATCGACGAAGACGCGAACCTGTTCGACCGCCAGCACCTGCAGGCCACCAGCGCACGCGATCTCTTTGCGCTGCAGATCTTCTCGACGCGCACTCCCAGCGACGTCTACCGCGCCATCGTGCTCGACCGGCTGCCGACGTTCGTCGGCGAGGAAACGATCGGCAGCGCCACTTACAGCGTCGCCGCGGCACCGGTCCACGCGGGCGCCCGCGAGGAGATCGTGACGGTGCCGCTCGCCAACCGCCAGCAGGATATCGAACAGCAGATCGACGAGCTCGATCGCCGCGTCGTGTCGGGCACTGTGCTGTTCTGCCTTCTGGGCGCCGCGCTCGGGTACTGGATGGCCGAGCGGATTGCCGATCCCGTCAACCGTCTGACGCGGGCCACGCGCCGGATTGCGCGCGGAGATCTCGATGCCCGGATCGCCGCGACGTCGTCCGACGAGCTGCGCAGGCTCGTCGAGGACTTCAACCAGATGGCGGCCGATCTCAAACGGCAGCGCACCGAACTGGAACGGACGCAGCGCCTCGAAGCCTGGGCGGACATGGCACGGCAGGTGGCGCACGACATCAAGAACCCGCTGACACCGATTCAGCTGTCGGCCGAGCACGCGCTCCGCGTCAATGCCGATCGCGGGCGGCCGCTGTCGCCGGTCCTCGAGGAATGCGTCAGCGCCATCCTGTCCCAGGTGAAGCTGCTGCGTCAGATCTCCGCCGAGTTCTCCAGCTTCGCCTCCTCGCCGACGCCGCGCCCGGAACCGACGGCTGTCGGCACCGTCATCGACGAAGTGATCGAACCGTACCGCACGGGCCTCGCCGAGCGCATCGCCATTACGACCCGGACCGATACCGGCCTGCCCCTCGTCCGGATCGATCGCACACTCTTCGCCCGCGCGCTCACCAACGTCGTCGAAAACGCGCTCCATGCGATGCCCGGAAGAGGGGCGCTGACCATCGACACGCGGCGGAACGGCGCGGGCATTCTGGTGGACATCGCGGACACGGGCGTCGGGATGGATCCCGAGGCGCTCGCCCGGATCTTCGAACCGTACTTCTCGACCAAGGCGACCGGAACGGGACTCGGTCTGACCATTGCCAAGCGCAATGTCGAGCTGAACGGGGGGGCGATTGCGGTCCGCAGCCAGCGCGGCGCCGGCACGACGGTCACCATCACGCTCCCAATCGGGTAAGATGCGCGTCTGACGAGGTCCTGATGACGCGAGATGAAGTAGTCGCGCTCCTCGATCGGTTCGCCGTCGCCATCACGGCGAGCGACGCCTCGCGCGTGCCCTCGCTCTATACGCGCGACGCGACCGTGCTGAGCCCGATGTTCGGGGCCGTTGTCGGACACAGCGAGATCGCGGAGACGTTCACGGAGACATCTCAGATTTACGCTGACATCTCGACCACGCTCGAAGCACGCGTCGTCGAAGGCGATCGCGCCGTCGAGGTGCGGACCGTGCACGCGCGCCACATTGGCGAGGCCTTCGGCGTGCCCGCCTCGAACAAGCAGATCAGTTTCACCATGGTGTTCGTGTTCGACTTGCGCGACGGCCTTGTCGCGCAGGAACGACGGCTCTATGACTTCACGTCGGTGCTCATTCAGCTCGGCGTGCTGCGCGCAAAGCCCGTCTAAGCGGCCTTAGCGCGCGGGCGAGGTCGCGGGGTCCGGCGTTTCTCGGCCGCCGCGATGGCGGAACCGCGTGATGGCCATCTCGACGAACGCGGACGCCAGGTACGTGTACGCCATGACGACGAGCACGTACTTGTGCAGCGTGATGATCAGCGCGTAACCGACCGCGATCAGCAGCAGCACTCGCGACGGCCGCCGCGCCTGCATGTCGATGTTCTTGAAGCTGCGGAAGCGGATCGTGCTGACCATCAGAATGGCGGGAATCAACACCATCGCCAGCGCCGGGAGCGCCTCACGAAAGTCGTACTGCACCCAGGGGTACGGATAGACGAACACGGTGGAAGCCGGTACGCCCGCAGCCGCCGGGCTCGGCATACCGACGAAGAAGCGCTTGTCGCCGCTCGACGAGCTCTGAATGTTGAAGCGCGCGAGCCGCAGCGCCGCCGCCGTCACGAACAGGAAGCCCGCCGCCCAGCCGAGGCGACCGAGCGGCTGCAGCCCCCACGAAAACGACAGAATCGCCGGCGCGATGCCGAACGAAATGATGTCCGCCAGTGAGTCGAGCTCGACGCCGAACGCGCTCGCCGTATTCGTCAGCCGCGCGATCCGGCCGTCGAGCATGTCGAGCACAATCGCAAACCCGATGTACTGCGCGGCCGTGTCGAACTGCTGCCCGATCGCGTTGACGATGCACGCGTAGCCGCAGAACATGTTGCCGATCGTGAAGAGGCTGGGGAGGATGTAGACGCCGCGCGCCATCCGCCGCTTCGGCCGATCTGTCGACCGGCGCAGCAAGGCCATGAGCAGGAATTGTTAGTGTAGCACCGCGATGATGGTTTCGCCGCCGCGCACGGCGTCGCCGACATGCACACAGATCGCTGCGTTCGGTGGGAGGAACACATCCATACGCGATCCGAATTTCATGATGCCGAATCGATCCCCGGCGCGCACTTCTGCACCGTTCTGCGCACGGCAAACGACCCGCCGGGCGAGGACGCCGACGATCTGACGCGCAATGATCGTCTGGCCCTTGTGATCGATCCAGATTTCGCTGCGCTCGTTGGTGGCGCCGGCGTCCTGACGATACGCGGGAAGAGATTTTCCGGGCGTGTACGAGACCCGCGTCACGACGCCGCTGACGGGAATGCGGTTCACGTGCACGTTCATCGGCGACAGAAAAATCGTCACCTGCTGCCACGTGCCTGGCGGCGTCGCGTCCGGCAGTGCCGGGCCCGCCACCATCACCCGGCCGTCAGCCGGTGACAGCACCGCCTCGTCGCCCTCCGCTGGTGCCGCACGATCGGGATCGCGGAAGAAAAACGCAAAGAACAGCGCCAGCACCGCGAACGGCGCGGCCCAGATCGCGCTCCCCGCGGCGCCCGCGACCGCGCCGATCGCGAGCGCGCCGCCGATGAACGGATACCCTGCGGGGTCGAGGCGCAACTAGCTTTGCTGGCGGTGGCGCCGCAGGATGTCTTCCATGCGGTCTTTGAGCTGAAGCTTGCGCTTCTTGAGGGTGACTTCTTCGACTTGTTCGGGTTCTGAGAGGTAGTGCCTGGCGGTCAGTTCGTGCAGTCGATCTTCGAGTTCGTGGTGCTTGGCGGCCAGCTGGAGGAACTCCGCGTCGGTCTTCATCAGCTGGGCTCGCAGATCGTGCGATTCGACATTCATACGCCGCCTCCTTGGACATCGATTAAGCGGGGGGTTCTTGCACGATGGCGGGGGTATGGACCCCGGGGTAAGCAAACGTGGGGCATGTGACCGTTTCCGATCGGCCCGAAACTATCACACGCCTCCAGCCGATTCAAGCGAGACCTTGACGCCAGAGCACCAGCGCATCCTCGGCCGGGTTCGTGTAATAGCCCTGGCGCACCGCCGCGACTGTGAACCCGAAGCGTTCATACAGCAGCCGGGCAGCCTCGTTCGACCTCCGCACCTCGAGCGTCGCCCGGACGCCGCCCAGCGCTGCGGCATCGGCCAGCACGCGCGTCAGCAGTGCCGTCGCCACGCCGCGCCTGCGGAATGCCGGCAGCACCGCAAGGTTGTTGATGTGCAGCTCGTCGACGACGCGCCAAAACGAGCAGAACCCGACCACGGGGCCGCCGGGCCCGCGCGCCAGATAACAGAATGCGACGTCGCGGTGCTCCTGCTCCGCCAGGTGCATGTCGCGCGTCCACGGATTCGTGAACGACTCGTGCTCGATCGCCATCACGTCGGCGATCTGATCCGCCGACGTCATTGGTTCGACCGTCCACTTCATACGCGGGTCTCCGCCTCGCGCTCCGGCTCGTCGCTCGCAAGGGCGCCTTGCCCCGCTCCACGAGTGCGCGCCGCGCTCCCGCACGCTACGTCACTGCCGCACATCGCGCGCAAGCTCCGCGTCCGGGCGCCGCACGTACAGAGGCTGGATGGCGGCAGGATTTATCGTGTCGCCGCGTCGCGCGCGAGCGTGCGCCATGAGCCCAATCGTTCCGGCGAGGGGGCCGGCGGGGACGATGATTGCGGCGGGCAGCTCGTGCGAGATTTCCGCCGCATACGTGCTCGCGCCATCGCCCGTAAACAGCAGCGGCGCCGAAGGCGCGAGGGTCGACAGCGATGCGAACATACCGGACGGCGGTCCGACGGCCACGTCGCCGACGAGAACGAGTCGCGACGGCTCGAACGGCGGCGCATCTCCCACACGGTACGCGGCAGCGAACACTTCCCTACGGAACGCATCCATCCAGGCAACGAGGCTGCGCCCCTGAGTCAGATCGGCCGCCGCCTGCTGCGCGAGCGCCTCGAGCGCGGAGACGGCGACGACGCTGCGGCCGCACCTGAACGCGAGTCCCTGAATCGTTGCGATGCCGATCCGCAGACCCGTGAAGGATCCGGGTCCCGACGCGACCGCAAACAGATCGATGTCGCCGAGCGCGATGCCGTGCGCGCGGGTCAGCGTGAGCAATTCGGACGGCAGCCGGGCGGCGTGGCTCTGCGCCGCGTCTCCGCGGCGCAGATCGATCACGCGATCGTCCTCGACGAGCGCGCAGCTGCCCTCGCGCGTGGTGGTGTCAAGACTGAGGATTCGCACTACACTGCTGCAAGCATATGACAGCGCCCGCGACACCTGCCATGCGGCAGTACCTCGATGCGAAGGCGCAGCATCGCGACGC
>DASQHH010000497.1:0-3796 GCA_035632195.1 Vicinamibacterales bacterium | reverse complement strand
AAGACTTCGGCGAGGCGGTGCGACACGTAGATGATGGTGACGCCGTCCGTCTTCAAACGATCGAGGATCCGGAACAGATGGTCCGCCTCCGCCGCCGTCAGCGACGTCGTCGGCTCGTCGAGGGCGAGCGTGCGGCAGTCGAACGCGAGCGCGCGCGCCACCTGCAGCAACTGGCGGTGCGCGAGTGGCAGCGCGTCGACGGCGGCGTCGGGGGATACCTGCAGATGCAGCCGTTCGAGCAGCGCGGCCGAGCGGTCGCGCATGTCGCCCTCACGCAGCCAGCCGAACGTCCCAGTCCGCTCGCGGCCGGCGAAGATGTTCGCGGCCACCGACAGGTTCGGGAACGCGAGCATCTCCTGATGGACGAGGCCGATGCCGCGCGCGAGCGCGTCGCGCGGTCCCGACAGCGCGGCGGGCTGGCCGGCGATGCGCAGCTCTCCGCGATCCGGCCGCAGGCTGCCGGCCAGGATCTTCAGCAGCGTCGATTTCCCCGCGCCGTTCTCGCCGACGATGGCGTGCGCTTCGCCGCGATCGATCGCAAACGACACGTCGCGCAGCGCCGCGACCGCGCCAAAGGACTTGTCGATGTGGCTGAACGCGATCATCCCTTGAATCGGTTCGCCGGCCGGCCCGTGGGTCCCGGGCGGCAGACGAACAATCCGCCGGCGAGCGGCTGCTCGGCGCGCTCCCGCTCCGAGAGCTCCATCGCGGCAGTCGTGATGTAGAGATCGCGCAGGTCCCTGCCGCCGAACGCGCAGGACGTGGGGCACGAAGTCGGCACGTTGACGATCGTGTCCAGCAAGCCGTACGGCGTGTAACGGTGCACCGCGTGGCCCCGCCAGAGCGCGACCCAGACGCAGCCGTCGGCGTCGACCGTCAACCCGTCGGGAATCCCGTGCTGCGGCGGTATCCGCACGAGCGTCCGGCGGTTGGCAATCGCACCGCTCGCGAGATCGAAGTCGAACATGTCGACCTTGCGCGTCGGGCTGTCGATGTAGTACATCGTCTCCGCGTCGTTGCTCCAGTCGATCCCGTTCGAGATCGTAACGGCACCGAGCATCGTATGGACGCGGCCGTCTCCGTCGAGACGGTACAACGATCCAGCGTCGGGCGTCTCGTCGAGCGCCATCGTGCCCGCCCAGAAACGTCCAGCCGGATCGCACTTGCCGTCGTTCATCCGCTGATTCGGACGATCCGCCTCGACGGGCGCGATGGACGTAACGGCCCCAGTCCGGGGACTGAGACGCGCGAAGCCATCGCGCGCGGCGAGGATCAGATCGTTGGTCTCGCTGAGGGTCACGGCGCCGACGCTGCTGACGTCGGCCCCGACTTCGAACGTGCGCGGCGCGTCGGTGCCCGGCAGCCATCGGTGCACGCGGCCCCGCATGATGTCGACGAAGTACAGACAGCGCCCGTTCGGATCCCAGACCGGTCCTTCGAGGAGCTCGGCCTTGAGGTCGACCGCGACAATCGCGTCAATGGCGGCCACCGGTCCGCTTTTCCCAGCCCGATTCGAACAGCGTGATGCGTCCGCCTGTGGGCGGATGTTTCGCACACTCGTCGTGACGGAGCTTGAGGCCGAGCCCGGGCCGTTCGGGGACGGCAAAGCAGCCGTCCGCCGCATCGACGCGCGCAGGCGCGTCGACGAGATCGAGCACCCACGCGTCGGCAAAATCCTTGAAGTGCTCGAGGATCTTGTAGTTCGGCGTCGCGATCGCGAAATGAACGTTCGCCATCGTGCCCACCGGTCCGCAGACGTTGTGCGGCGCCATCACGAGCGAGTACGCATCCGCCCAACCCGCGAGGCGCTTCATCGGCAGGAAACCGCCGTAATGCGTCAGGTCGACCTGGACGACGTCGACGAGGCCGCGCTCGATGAACGGCCGGATGTCCTCGGTCGAGTGCGCGCGCTCGCCGGTCGCGATCGTCAGCTTCGTGCCGGCGCGCACCTGCGCGGTCGCCTCCGGATTCTCAGGCGGCACCGGCTCCTCGATCCATTCCGGATCGTAGGGCTCGAGCAGCCCCGCGATGCGGACGGCTGACGCGGCCGTGAAGCGGCCGTGCATCTCGACGAGGATCTGCACGTCCGGCCCGACAGCCTCGCGCACGGCGGCGACGATGGCGACGGCGCTGCGGCGCCCCGCCGCGTCGAGCTCGGCGCTTGCGTGCCCGAACGGGTCCAGCTTGAGGGCGCGGTACCCGCGCTCGACGACCTTCTTCGCCAGCGCAGCGATCTTCTTCGGCTCGCGGTCGGTCTGGTACCACCCGTTCGCGTATGCGGGTACCCGGTCGCGGCACCGGCCGCCGAGCAGCTTCCAGACGGGGACGCCGAGCGATTGTCCGATCAGATCCCAGCAGGCGACGTCGAACGCCGCGAGCGTCGACTGGGTGATCTCGCCCGCGCGCCCGTACTCGGCGCGCAGCACATTCCACGCGAGGCGCTCGACGTCGAACGGATCGGATCCGATCACATACCGCGGCGCGAGCTCGTCGATGCAGGCGGCCGCGGTCGCGGTCTTGTTGACCATCCGCAGCTCGCTGACGCCGGTCAGGCCGGTGTCGGTCGTGAGCTCGAGGAACAGCAGCTCCCGCCACGGCGTGCCGACGACGGTCGTGCGCGTCGAGACGACTTTCATCGCGCGCGTCGCTTCAGCATCGCCATGCCGATGGCCGCGCGGCGCACGCGCTCGCGCGACAGCGCGACTACCGTGGCCTCGATGTGCTGTCCGCTCGGATACAGGCCCGGCGCGTTGCGGACGCCGAACTTGACGTAAATCGGCGCGGCGATGCGCACCAGCTCCGCGATCTCGTAGTAGCGCACGGTGCCGCCGAAGTCGTCCGGCGCCTCGACGTAGAAATCGATCGCCGCGTCCACCGCCTGGCGGATGGCCGCGATCTGCGGCAGCGACAGATCCACCGGCAAATTGATCGACGTGGCGCCGAGGTCTTCGAGCACGCGCGCCGTCGCGGGATTCGCCGCGGCCAGCGTCACCGAAATCTTCAGAACGAAGTCCGGAGGCAGGTCGCCAGCGGCCTTCATCTTTCCCAGCACCATCAGCTGGCCGACATCCGCGACGAGCACCGACCGTACACCGAGTTGTGCGGCATGGCGGACGTCGTCGAGTCCGAAGGCGAGCTGGTCGGCGCCGCGCAGCGACGAGCCGATGACCTTGCCCGCGGAGCTCGCGGCCTGGACGCCGACGTCCCAGTTCGCTCGCGGGCCGACGAAGAGACACACCTCGATGCCGTGCTCGGCGCCGATCGCGAGCATCCGGCGGATCTCGTCGTCCGTCTGCAGCATCACGCCGCTGCCCTGGCTGATGCGGTGGATCGTGACGCCGTGCTCGCGGGCGGCGGCCACGACGGCTTCCATCGCACGCGGCCCTTCCGTCGAAGGAATCTCGATGCGGTATTGCGCGCCGTCGGCGAATCGCTTCGCCGAGGTGGGCAGCTCGTACGCGTCCCGTGCCGGCAGCTTCAGGCGATGCAGGATGTCGGCGGTCGAGGCCATTCAGGACGTGTACATGATGCTGAGGCCGCCGTCGACGGCAATCGACGCGCCTGTCATCGCCGAGGCCTCGTCGGACGCGACGAACGAGACGACATTGGCGATCTCCATCGGCGTGGCGATGCGCCCGAGCGGATGATTGCGCAGCGTCCGCCGCTCGGCCTCTGCGGGATCCGGCTGCGTCGACAGCCACTCCTCGACGAGCCTGGTTCGCGTATAGCCCGGCAGCACAGCGTTGACGCGGATGCCCTTCGGCGCGTACTCGAGCGCGAGGCTGCGCGTCATGCC
>DASQHH010000496.1:0-6014 GCA_035632195.1 Vicinamibacterales bacterium | reverse complement strand
CGTCGGGAGCCTGATTGAGTCCGGCGAGGATACCCAGCGCGCCTGCGCCGGAGACCTCTGCGGCGAGCTCAGGGCCGGCGACGCGGCCCATACCCGATTGAATGATTGGATGTTCGACCGCCAGCAGCGAACACAGCGATGCCATACTGGCCATTATCGAGCAACTGACTTCAGACATCCCGCGTCCTGTCGACGTGGGGACGTGGGCCACGGTTCGCGAGGCGCTGCGCGGCTCGCACGCCGAGTACACCGAGGGAGACATCGGCCGGGCAATCGTGCTGCTCGCGGTGCCGATGGTGCTCGAGCTGGCGCTCGAATCGATCTTCGCGGTGGTCGACGTCTTTTTCGTCGGCCGCGTCGGCGCAGACGCGGTCGCGACGGTCGGCCTGACGGAATCGCTGCTCACGATCATGTACGCGGCTCTGGCGGGGTTGAGCGTCGGCGCAACTGCGACCGTCGCCCGCCGTATCGGCGAGAAAGACGCGGATGGCGCAGCGCTCGCGGCCGTCCAGGCAATCGCGCTGGGCGTCCTGATCGCCGTCCCCGCGGGCGCCGCCGGCGCGTGGTTCGCGCGTCCGCTGCTCGCGCTGATGGGCGCCACGCCCGGGGTACTCGCGCATTCGACGTTCACGACGATCATGCTGGGCCTGAACGGTGTGATCGTGATGCTGTTCCTCGTCAATGCAGTCTTCCGAGGCGCGGGCGAAGCGGCCGTGGCGATGCGCGTGCTCTGGATCGCGAACCTGTTCAACATCGTGCTCGATCCCTGCCTCGTCTTCGGCATCGGACCGTTCCCGCGGCTGGGCGTCACCGGTGCGGCCGTCGCGACGACGACGGGACGCAGCATCGGCGTACTCGTGCAGTTCTTCGTGCTCTGGCGCGGACGCAGCCGCATCGTGATCCGGCGGCGTCACCTGCGCATCGATGCGCACGTGATGACGGGAATGGTCCGTCTTTCGGCGGTCGCGGTCTTTCAATCGCTGGTCGGCACCACGAGCTACATCGGCCTCGTGCGCATCATCGCGTCGTTCGGGGCGGCCGCCGTCGCCGGGTGCACCATTGCGATCCGCATCATCATCTTCGCGCTGCTGCCATCGTGGGGTCTCGCGAACGCAGCGGCGACACTCGTCGGCCAGAATCTCGGCGCCGGGCGGCCGGAGCGAGCCGAAGCGTCGGTCTGGCGCGCGTGCGTGTTCAACATGATCTGCCTCGGCATCATCGGCGCGCTGTTCATGCTGTACGCATGGCCGATCGCCGGCTGGTTCACTGCCGATGCGGACGTCGTGTCGATCGCCGCGCCCGGTCTGCGCATTGCGAGCAGCGGTTTCCTCTTTTTTTCGACGGCCTACGTGCTGACGCAGGGGTTCAACGGCGCCGGCGACACGTGGACGCCGACCGTCATCAACATCCTGTGCCTGTGGCTTGGTGAGGTGCCGCTCGCGTACGTTTTCTCGCGCCTCTACGGGCCGACCGGCGTGTTCGCAGCGTTTCCGCTGGCGTTCGGTCTCATGACGGCGATGAGCGTGGTCCTTTTCCGGCGCGGCGCATGGAAGACCGAGCGCGTATAACCTCCCGAAAAGGAGAAAGGCCGTCTGGGGGAGCCCGCCGGCCTTTCTTGTCGATCGAGTGCGATTGATATTGTCAGCCGGACGCCAGGTCCGCTTTAGTGAATCATCATCGGGAACATCCGCTCGGGCGAACGTAACGCACGCCAGTCGTCCTCGACAATCGCATAGAGCGCCTGGTCGAGGTATTCTCCGTTCTTCAGGAACGATTTCCTCAGCACGCCTTCGAGCACGGCCCCGATCTTCCGGAGCGCGCCATTGCCGCGTCCGTTCTTGACCGCGCACCGCGCCTCGAGCCTGTGCACGCCGAGAGTCGTGAACGCGAAATCGAGCACCAGTTCAGCGGCGTCGTGGAAGACGCCCGTGCCCCAAAACTCCGAACCGATCGCAAACCCCCATTCCGCTGCGCCGAAGCCCGGCTCCAGCTCGCGAACCTGGAAGATGCCGATCGCCGTGTCGAAGCCCTGAACGGTCACGGCGAAGCACGCATATTCGCCGGCCGTCCTCTGACGGTGCGTCCACGCGATGAACTTTTCGAATCCTTCCACAGTCGTCGGCGGCGGCGAGATGAACCGCGACACTTCTTCGCTCGTGAGCATCGCGAAGAGCGACGCGGCGTCGCTCGTGCGGAGCTCGCGCAGCTGCACCGTCCGTCCCGACAGCACCGGCAGCTGTTTCTGCCAGTCGCTGCTGACCGCTTGCCCGATTGTGTGCTGGACCATCGCCGTTTCCAGTTCCTGGCGGTAAGGCATCTTTTCCATGACTAAAGGCCTCCCACCGTGGACAGAGTTGTCGTCGGCGCCGTGACGAGCGGAACCAGGTCGCCGAATTCGAGGTCTACGCTCGGCAGCGGCTGCGAGTCGGTATCGGGATACACGACCGCGTCCGAATCGTTCTCATCGCTGGTGCCCCAGACGATGTTGTCGGCATCGAGCGAGGTACCCCAGACGATGTTGTCGCCATCGGTCACGAGCGTCTTGGCGGTGCCCCACACGGTGCTGTTCGCCCAGGCGTTCGCGAGCGGATTGATATAGCCGCCGGACAAACGATGGTTGCCCCAGATGACCTGCTTGCTCCACACCTTCTGAACCGGCATGTATGCGCCGCGCCTGTTGTCGGCGTAGAACTTCGCGAGCCGGACGGCGCCCAGGGTGTTCACGAACCCGGCACCCTCGCGCAACGCGTCGTAACCGGGGTACTGCTGCGCGGTGTACTGAAGAATCGCCTTGATCAGATTCGGCGTCAGGTTCGGGTTCGCCTGCAGCATCAGCGCGACGGATCCGGACACGACCGGCGCCGCCATGCTCGTGCCGCTCAGGGACAGGTACGGCATCGTGCTCATCTTGATGAAGCCCTTCGGGCGAGCAGGTACGCCGGTTTCGTGTTGTAGAAGGTGCTCCCGGGGACGGCGAGCGAGACCGTTCCCACGCCAGGCGCGACGAGATCCGGCTTGGACAGGAAGTCGATGAAGGTCGGACCCGACGAACTGAAGTCCGCCATCGTATCGTCGTTGCGCGTCAGCGTGCCGTTCGTGCTGTAAGCGCCGACCGTCAGCACCCAGGGCGCATTCGCGGGCGCCGTGATGCCTCCGTACTGCAGCGCGCCCAGGGAGTTCTTGCCGAAGTTCCCGGCAGCGCAGACGACGGTGATGCCGAGATCGGTCAGGCGCTTCACCGCAAGCGTCAGCGGATCCGTCCAGTAGGACTCGCGGATCTGCGCGCCGACGGACATGTTCACGACGCGAATGTTGTAGGTCTGGTAGTTCGCGACGATCCAGTTCAGAGCCGCCAGGATGTTGCTGATGCTGCCCTGGCCGTTCGCGTCGAGGACTTTCAACGAGACGAGCGACGCACCGGGCGCGATGCCGGCGCGCTGGCCCATCGAATCGTATCCATTGCCCAGAATCGTGCCCGCGACGTGCGAGCCATGGCCGTTGTCGTCGTAGGGCAGCGTGCGGCCGTTGACGAAGTCGACGAACTTGGCCACCCGCTGATTACCGTACGGATACAGCTTCGCGGAGTTGTTCGTGAGGTCGTCGTGCCACGACGTGACGCCCGAGTCGAGGACCGCAACGCCAATACCGGCGCCCGTGTAGCCGAGCGCGGCCTGGACGGTCGCGGCACCAACCGTGATCGACGTCGTGTAGTTGTGCGCCTTGATCGGGCGGTTGTCGTGGACGCGGAAGACGTCGGGATGGGCGGCCAGCTGCTTGAGCACGCCGTTCGGGACGTCGAGGACCGCGCCGTTGATGAAGTCGAGCGAAGTGTTGCGCGCGTACTTCTTGAATTGCGGCGGGAGCTTGGCGCCCGGAATCAGCGTGACGATGACGCTGCTGACGGTCTGGTCACCGCGATTCGAACGCTTCGTGACTTCGTCGTCGAGTTTGTAATTCTTGACGTTCTGGCCGGGGGTTCCGGGCGCCTTGTGTGGTGCAGGCTGCCGGTGCGGGCCTGCAGCGAATGCATTCGCTGCCATTCCGACCGAGAGCAACGCCACCATCAGCGTCCGCTTCGGACCCCAGACGGCCTTCCGTCGGGTATCAATGCGACACAGAGGAATCATACGGCCTACAGAAGAGCAAGACCACGGCCATACTGTCATGTAGTGGCGCAGACGTGACTCAACAGCCTATACATCAGGCACTTACAGTGCTGAGAATCGCCGCCCGACAGGTTTGTAATATGTGTCGTGCTGTAACACCGAACGGCGAAACCTGGGAGTTTTCGCACGAAAACATTAGACTTTCTACGATTTTCGGAGATGTGCTTCGAAACGGCGCACGATCACCAGAATGGACCATTAAATGACTCTTGTGTCATTCAAAGTCGTATCGATTTTGCAGTTTTCAATCGGCTTGGGGAGTACAGAACGGCAGATCTTCTCGCCGGCCGGTTGCAGCCGTTCGCTGGAGACAACGTCCGGGCTGAGGCCGACCTGTCGAGGACCCGAGAGTCGCAATGAAGGAGGCGCCCAAGTCCGCGCCGTCGGTCCCGGCGCCGCGCCACGTGCTGCTGGCGGCCAGCCGGTAGTCGTCGCTCGCAAACGACGCGAACTGGGCCTGAAACTCCGGCATCCCCGGAAACAGGTTGCCTGACGGATATCGGCCGGCGCTGCCACCGGCGAGGACGTTGTCCTGAATGACCGAGGCCGGCAGATAAGTGGCGATCGAATCGTTGCCGATCCCGTGATTGGTGCCGATGATGCCGTAGTTGTTGTGCATCGCGACGTTGTTGGTGAACACGAACCCGAGCACCGGCGCGCCGTCCGCCTGTACAACTCCTGAGGCATGCTCCTGAATGATCGTGTTGTGGTCGATCGTGACATCCCGGGCACCGCCGCTCAGCGCGAGGAAGTAGCCGTTGCCGCCCCAGTGCTGACTGTCGATGTCGTAGAACACGTTGTCGCGAATGACGATCGCCTGCGTCTGCAGACTGGGATGGTTGTTGTCGACGCCGAGAATCTGGAACCCGCCGGCGCAATGGCGCAGGACGTTGTTTTGAAACGTGACGTGATCGACCTGGCACCAGGGACAGGAGCCATCCTGGTTCCGCACCGTGAACAGCACGCCGTATCCGGTCTGCCCAGACTGCCACGTGTATTCCAGCGTGTTGCCCGTGATGATGACCCTGCGGGCGTTCTTCAACTCGAGCAGGTTCTTGATCGTCCAGCTCTGCCCGCGCCACGCGACCGATTTTGCGAGGTAGTTATCTGAAATGGTGATGTCCGACGGGACGAGATTCGGGATGGCCGGGTCCGCGCCGCCGAATATCAGGTTCTCGGCCGCCGCTTCCAGATAGTTGTTCGTGATCGCGTAAGGACCGGGACCGTTCCAGCCGGCGATCGCCTGCGAGTCCTGACCTGCCGCTTTGATGTCCGAAATGTAGCAGCCCGTGATCGTCGTCGACGCGCTGTTCAGCGCGATGCCGCGCTTCTGACCGGCCACCGGGTCGCCGTGGATGTAGACGCGGTCGAGCATCAGATCGTGTGGAACGGACGCGAGCGACGATTGGGCGGCCGATCCGTCGCCGAGCGTGACGATGTCGCCGCCGCCGTTGGCTGTCGCCTGTATTTCGAGCAGTTCCAGCCGCCAGTGATGCGCGCCGGGCTGGGTGAGCACGGCAGCCGACGCGTTGCCGGATCGCAGCTTCGCCAGGAGCGGTGCAGCATCGGGCGAAACGCGGTCGCCGAATGCGGGCAGGCCATCGCCACCCGCGGTGCGGATGGTAATGAACGCGTCGCCAATCTTCGGAGGCAGCGCAAAGTTCCCGACGAACGTGGCGCCGGCTGCGAGCGTGATGACGTCGCCCGGCTGCGCGCTGAAGATCGCCTGCTGCAGGTTGCCGCCGGCCGGAACGGAAATCGTCGCGGCGCGCGCATGCACGGGACAGAGGATGAGAACGATCGATGCGGCTGCGATGATCGACCGTTTCATGCCGCAGCGTAGCGCAT
>DASQHH010000495.1:0-3929 GCA_035632195.1 Vicinamibacterales bacterium | reverse complement strand
CCATCGCTGTTCGGCCGCGCGATACGGACGCAGCTCCGGTTCGAGCGCGCGCTCGAGCCGCTCCCAGGCGCCGGCGACGCGCCGCGGCACGATGCGGGGGCGGCCGGAGGGATCCGGACGGACGTAGCCGAAGCCGCCGCGCAGGATTCGGGTCAGTTTGAGGCCGACCGCTGCGGCGAGCGTGCGGATCGCCTGCTGCGAGTCGTCGATCATGTCGCCGCCGGCTTCCGCGTGCTGGCGCTCGGCGAAGCCGTCGCGGATCGTCCACACGCGCCCGCCGACGCGCGCGCGGGCCTCGAGCACCGTGACCGCGGCTCCGCGCTCCACGAGATCGCGCGCCGCCGCGAGCCCCGCGAGTCCGGCACCCGCCACGATCACCGTTGCGCCGCGAAGGTCCATAGCAGAATAGTATGCCTATGCTTCCACTGCTGGCCGTCGTCGCCATGACCTACGCGCATCCCGAGCAGCTGGTCGAGCCCGAGTGGGTCGAGCAGCACGCCTTCGACAACGGCGTCCGCGTGATCGACATGCGGCAGGGCGGCTACGCCGACGGCCACGTCCCGAGCGCGGTCTACGTGGCCCCTGGATCGATTCGCGATCCAAGGAATCCGCCGACGTTCCTGCCGTCGCTCGAGGCGCTCACCGAAACGATGCTGAAGCTCGGCATCTACGACTCCACGCGCGTCGTCGTGTACGACGAGCGCGGCGGCATCTATGCCGCGCGGCTCTGGTGGCTGCTCAACTACTTCGGCCATGCGAACGTCGCGCTGATGAACGGCGGCTGGACGCGATGGACTGCCGAACATCGCAGGACGACGACGGAGGTCCGCTCGTTCGCGTACCAGCCGGCGCCGGGACGATTCACGCCGAAGCCGTCGCCGCGCTGGGTCGCGACCGCTGACGACGTCGTCGCGTCGATCGACAAGCCGGGTGTGCGGATCGTGGACGCCCGGACGCCGGCGGAGATCGAAGGCCGGGACCTGCGGAACATCAAGCGGGGCGGCTTCGTCCCGTCGTCGATTCCGGTGTACTGGGAAGACTTGCTCGATGCGCAGACCAGGTCGTTCAAGCCGGCGGACGAAATCCGGCGGCTCTTCGAGTCGCGGGGGATCCTGCCGTCGCAGGAAGTCATCGCGTACTGCCAGGTCGGCATGCGCGCGTCGGTAGATCTTTTTGCCCTCCACCTCATCGGATACGACAAGCTGCGCAACTATTACGGCGCGTGGGAAGAGTGGGGCAACCGCGACGACCTCCCGATCGCCACGAAGAAATAAGAGGAGATGAATGTCGAAGCCGCGCTGGGTCATCACCGTTGCCGCCGTGCTGCTGGCCGTTCCCGCCGCGGCGCAGAGCGGTCTGCAGTCGAGCGATCTGCTGAAGCTGCGCTCCGTCAACGCCGTGGAGCTGTCGCCGGACGGCGCGCGTGTGGCGTACGTGGTCGAAAACAACGACGGTCCGGGCCGGCCGTGGGGACAACTCTGGGTCATGACGATCGCGGACGGCAAGAGCGTCCGGTTCGGCGGGGAGAAGGAGCCGTCGGGAAACCCGGTCTGGTCGCCAGACGGTCAGTGGATCGCGTTTCGTGGACGCTCCGGCGACCGATCGGGTCTCGTGATCGCGCGTCCCGACGGCAGCGGAATGAAGTTCGTCGCGGAGATGGCGGGCACCAACGCACCGCTCCCAGGCGCGGGAAAAACGGTGGCGTGGTCGCCTGACAGCAAACGGATCGCGTTCGTGTCCGCGGTGCCGGGGCCTGAGACCGCCGACGCCACGGGCGATCCGGTCGTCATCACACGCTACCTCTACAAGCCCGACGCCGCGGAGGGCCTGACGCATTTCAACGACAACCGGCGGCTGCATGTGTTCGTCGCCGACCTCGCCTCGGGCCGGGTCGACTCGATCACCAGCGGCAACCACTACGAGCATTCGATCGACTGGTCTCCGAAGGGCGAGCTCCTGTATCTGTCGAACGACGCCGCCGACGACGATGAGTTCTTCAACTACGACATCTTCGCGACCGAAGCGGCCGCGCGCGCGACGCCGAGACGACTCAGCGCCACCGAGAGCAACGAATACCGGCCGGTCTGGTCGCCGGACGGATCGGCCATCGCGTTCCAGGCGACGAAGCGGGGGCTCACCGATCGCGAGACGACCATGGAAGACACGCACGTGTGGGTGATGAAGGCCGACGGCACGGGCCGGCGCGAGATCGGGGCGATCGACAATCGTCAGGGTGCGCCCCAGTGGGCACCCGACGGACTGTCCGTGTTCTTCACCGTCCAGGAGCGTGGCGAGACGCGCCTGTACCGCGCGTTCACGACGTGCAGCGCCGGCAGCCAGGCCGCGTGCAAGCCGGAAGCGGTCGTGAAGGAGAGGGGGACCATCGGCGCGTTTTCGGTTGTCCGAAACACGATTGCGTACACGCTGTCGACGCCGGACGATCAGGCAGAGCTGTACGTGCGCGCCGGCAACGCCGCGCCGCGAAAGCTGACGGATCTGAACGCCGATGTGCTGCGCGGCCGCACGCTGGCGCCGGTCGAGTCGTTCACGTTCGTGTCGCACGACAACAAGTTCGAGGTCGAGGCGTTCCTGACGAAGCCGCTCGGCCTCAATGAATCGGCGAAGTATCCGCTCATTGTGAACATCCATGGCGGCCCGCACGGACAGCAGGGTCCCGCGTTCAATTTCAAGAATCAGGTGTATGCCGCGCGCGGCTGGGCGACGCTGATGGTCAACTACCGCGGCTCGACGGGATACGGACAGGCGTTTGCGGACGGCGTGTTCGCCGATCAGAACGGCAACGAAGGCCAGGACGTGCTCTACGGCGTCAACGCCGCGCTGCGGCGGTACCCGTGGATTGACCGCGACCGGCTCGGCATCGAGGGGACGAGCTACGGCGGGCAGCTGTCGACCTGGCTGATCACCCAGACCAACATCTTCAAGGCGGCGATCCCCACGGCGGCGATCACCAACATCATCAGCTACAACTACATGACGTACTACAACCAGTACGAGGCGATGGAGTGGGGCACGTACCCGCACCAGGGAACGCTGATGGATACGCTGCTGCAGCGTTCGTCAATCCGCCACGTCGCGAACGCACATACGCCGACGCTGCTGATGCACGGCGAGAACGACAATGACGTGCCCATCGCGGAAGCGGAGCAGTTCTACATCGCGCTGAAAGACGTCGGCACCGAGGCGGTGATGGTGCGGTACCCCCGCGAAGGGCACGGCATCCGCGAGTCGAAGCACGTCGTCGACTGGATCGATCGCAGCATCCGGTGGTACGAGCAGCATTTTCCGAAGAAGTAGGCAGAGGCGGATCCTACGGCTGCTCGATCGCGTATCCCTTCGCCTTCAGCATCGCGAGGAGGCCGTCGGGGCCGACCAGGTGCGCCGCGCCTACGACGACGAGAGAGGGGCGGCGGCGTGCGAACAGTTCCTCGATTTTCGGCATCCAGTTCCGGTTTCGATTGACCAGCAGGCGCTGGTAGAGGTCGGACTCCTTCTGGATGTCGGACAGCACGATCTGTTCGACCGCCGGTGCGTCGCCAATGCGCCACGCGGCGATCATCTTGTTCATGTTCGCCTGCTCGGTATCGATGTCCTTGAGCGTTTCGGCGAGCAGGTGGTCCTGCTGCTGCGGCGACATCGATTCGAAGATCGAGATCTGATCGTTGACCGTCTCGAGGCCTTTCACGTCCTTCTTGTCGTCCCGCGCCTGGTCGTAGAAGTGCTTGTCGAGCCCGAAGTTCGGATCGAAGCCCTGCTTCTGCCATTCGAGCGAATCAACCATGAGCGCGAGCAGCCAAGGCCGCAGCCGCATCAGCGGGCCCGCCAGCGCACCAAGCGAGTCGAGCCGCTTCTTCAGCGCATCCATCGTCGACGGCGCCAGGATCTTGTCGAGGGACTCCGAAGAGGAAAGC
>DASQHH010000494.1:0-3681 GCA_035632195.1 Vicinamibacterales bacterium | reverse complement strand
AATGAAAAGACGGCGGACAGCGGCCTCCATGGCCGCTGCCCGCCGCGCGCCGCTCAGTTGTTCGGCGCTCCGCTCGAGATCCAGGACGCGATCTGGTCGATCGTGGCCTGGTCAAGGTACGGTCCACCCAGCGGCATGCGCGCTCCGCTGATGCCCGCCGCACCCTGCAGCTTCTGGATCAGGTAGCTGTTGGCGGGATCGCCGGGCTTCACGCGCAGCACCGTCGGCTGTTCGTGGCTCGCGACGCCGACGAGCGAGGCAAAGCTGCCGCCATTCGTCAGGTTCTGCGAGCCCGGCAGCGCACCGCTCGGCGGGTTGCTGCCGTTGTGGCAGCCGGAACAGATCGGCGTGAACACCGACGCCTGAATCTGCGTCAGCGTCGTGGCCGCGGCTCCATTGCCGACCGTGACGTTCACGCCCGGCGACGTCCCGACGTTGCCGTCGACGTCCGTGGCCTTCGCCGTCAGCGAGACGACGCCGTTCGCGACTGTCGTCGTGTCCCACTGGACCGTGTACGGCGAGGACGTGACGACACCGAGCGACGTCGCGCCGGCGAACAGCTGGACCTGGGCGATCGAGATGCTGTCGGTCGCGGTCGCCGTGACGCTGACGGTTCCCGAGACCGTGCCGGTCGGCGCGGTGACGGCGACGACTGGCGGCGCGTTCAGAACCGGCGCTGAGGCACCGACGTCGATCCGCCCGTACACACCGTTCGCCTCGTTGTTCAGCCCGGCGGCGTAGAACAGCGTGTTGTGCGGCTGGTTGTCGGCGTCGTTGCCGAAGGCGATGCCCCAGAGCCCGGGCGCCGCGAATGCCGTGCCGCCCCCGTTCGCGACGGTGCCGACGAAGGCGCCGCTCGACGGATCGTAGGCATTGATCGTGCCGTCGCCGAAGTTGCCGACCAGCAGCGTCTTGCTGAGCGTGCCGAAATCGGACGGCGCGAGCGCGAGGCCCCACGGCGCGTTCAGGCGACCGCCGGTCGGGACCAGGTGGCTGACGAAGCTGCCGTTCGTGTCGTACACGTCGACGAAGCCGAGCCCGGCGCCGTTCGCGTTGTCGTGGTTGTCGGGCGGCAGCTGCTGCGCGTAGGTCACGAAGATCTGGATCGCGCCGGCCGTTCCGGTCGGCAAAGCGGCGATGCCGAACGGCGCATAGCCCGCGGGCAGCGTCGGGTCGGTGAACGAGAAGCTCGTCGCCGACGTCGTCTGCTTCGCGAAGTTCTTGTCGAACACGTCAACCTTGCCGTTGTGGAAGTCCGTGGCGTACAGGAAGTTCGCGGTGCCGTTGTTCGCGAGTGCGAGGCCCTTGTAGACCGCTCCGCCGGCGTCCGCGTACATCGTGATCGCGTTGTGCAGATCCACGCCGCTCGACCAGCCGGCGATCATGCCGCCCTCACCGACGAACACGAACCGCGCGACACCCGAGCTGGTGCCGTTGCTTACCGTGAAGTCGCTGGTCGCGTTGTAGACGACGCCGGTCGGGTCGAAGGTGACGCCACCCGCTCCCGCTGCAAAGTTGACGACCAGCGCAGCCGCAGCCGGCTGCGGATGACCGTTGCCATCGTAGAGCGTCGAAGTCTCGGAGTGGTTGTTCGCGACCCACGCGAACGTCGCGGGACCGAACGCGATGCCCCACGGATTGACGAGCGAGGCATCGGTCACGAGCGCACCGCCGCCGGCGGTGTCCGCAACGAGCGCGGTCGCGGTGAACGCACTGGGTGCGGTGACCGTCAGGCTGGCGCTCCTGCTGCTCGAGCCGCCGTAAGCGCCGCCGCCATCGCAGGTCAGCGTGTACATCACCGTGCCGACGGCCGTCGGCGTCACGGTCGAGCTGCCGGTCACCGGCTCCGTGCCGCTCCAGCCGCCGCTCGCGGTGCAGGTCGAGCCGGTGCTCGACGTCCAATTCAGCGTCGCCGATTGGCCGAGCACGATGCTGCCTGGCGTCACGGTGACCGAGATCGTCGGCGGCGGCGGACCGCCGCCTCCGCCGCCGCCGCCGTAGCCGCCACCGCCGCAAGCGGCGGCGAGACAGCTGGTGAAGACTGCGAGCGCGACACGCTGTCGTGCCGCTCGCGCGATAGCCGATGAATAAACAGACATGGACATCCCCCGACGGTGTAGGCGCGCGCCGATGGGCGCGCTGTCACTGCGTGGGTGCCATCGCACGGCGGCGCGGTTCTGCGCGTCGAAGTAAATAAATTATTCGGCATCGGCAATGAACTTCGCGGCCGCCCACGGGCACGTACCGGACACCTTTTGATTCCGCGAGGGCGCGACGTCGATGAAACATTCATTCCTACTCTCGTGCGCGCTCGCGAGCGCGGCGCTGCTGATCTCCGGCTGCGCCGGCAACGGCATGGGCCTCGACCAGTCCGGCCGCCCGCTGTCGGCTGGCGGTGGCGGAGACGGCGCGCTGACACCGGACTTCGCCTCGATCCAGCAACACGTGCTGACGCCGATCTGCACCGTGTGCCACGCGGGCGCAGCGGCGCCTCAAGGCCTGCGGCTGGACGCGTCCAACAGCTATGCGCTGCTCGTGGGCATACCGAGCACGGAGGTCCCGTCGATCCTGCGCGTCAAGGGCGGAGATCCGGACAACAGCTACCTCATCCAGAAGCTCGAGGGCCACGCGGCGGTCGGCGCACGCATGCCCTTCGGTGGCCCGTACCTGGACGCGGCGACGATCGCGACCATCCGCCAGTGGATCAGCGATGGCGCGCTGCGGCCCGCCGCAATCGCGCCGCGCGGATTCTCCGTCGGCACCGTCGTGCCGGCGCCCGACGATCTGCTCGTGGACGCGCCAACGCGACTCATCATCGAGTTCGACGGCGAGCTCGACCAGACCCGGCTCGATCCCTCGTCGCTGCACCTCGAGGCGGTCGTGAACGGGGCGTCTCCGGATGCGGCCCCTTCACTGCGCGCGGTGACACTGACCGTCCCGACGGGCAACGCGCGCGCGCTCGTGGTCACGCCGCTGAGCCCGCTTTCGCCCGGGCGCTATCGGCTGGTCGCGGGCGCGCCGCCCGATACCGGGCTCGCCGGAATCAACGGCGTGCGGTTGGGACGCGACGGCGCGGTCGTGCTGACGACCTTCGAAGTGATGGAGCAGCCATGAGCATCAGTCGACTTGCGTTCATTGCGTGCGGGTTGCTGCTGGCCTTCGCCGGCGCGGCCCGCGGCGAGCCGTACCTCGCGGTTCAGCAGGGGTATGCGTGCAGCAGTTGCCACGTCGATCCGACCGGCGGCGGGCTGCGCACCGACTTCGGAATCGTGTTCGCGGAGAACGTGCTGCCGGCGACGGGCCTGCCGAGCAGCGTCCCGGCCTGGACGGGGCGCGTCGGCGACTTCCTGCGGATTGGCGGGGACGTTCGCGCCAGCTGGAACCGCAGCGAGGTGCCGAACACTCCGGCGCAGCAGCAGAGCAGCCTCGACCAGGTTCGCCTGTACGCCGATGCGGCCGTCATTCCGGACCGGCTCGACGTGTATCTCGACGAGCAGCTCTCGCCCGGCAACGCGCGCATCATGGAGGCTTACGCGCGGCTCAATTCGCCGACCACCGGCTGGTACCTGAAGGCGGGGCAGTTCTACCTGCCGTTCGGTTGGCGGCTGCAGGACAACACGGCGTTCGTGCGCGAAGTCAGCGGGATCAGCATGACGACACCCGACACCGGGCTCGAACTCG
>DASQHH010000493.1:0-2109 GCA_035632195.1 Vicinamibacterales bacterium | reverse complement strand
CGAGATGAAGGTGCCCGAGACGGGCCTCGCGACGAGAGTGTCGCCGCTGCGCGGCCGCGAAGCGGTACCGGACGACGAGAAGCGCGGCGGACCATCCGACGACATCGGCGACATCTCCTGGAACGTGCCGACGGTCACACTGCGCTACCCGGCGAACATCCAGGCGGGGCCGGGCCACAACTGGGCGAACGCCATCTCCATGGCCACGCCCATCGCGCACAAGGGCATCGCGTACGGTTCGAAAGTCATCGCGCTGACGGTGATCGACCTGCTGACGCACCCCGAGTTGGTCGACAAGGCGTGGGACTACTTCAAGAACGTCCAGACGAAGAATACCAAGTACATTCCGCTGATTCGTCCCGACGACAAGCCGGCCATCTGGCTGAACACCGAGACGATGGCGAAGTACCGGCCGGAGATGCGGAAGTATTACTACGACCCGACGCGGTATAAGTCCTATCTGGAGCAGCTCGGTATCAAGTACCCGGTCGTTCGCACGTCCTCGCAACAGTAGCAGGCGGCGGACATGGCTGCGTGCCGTGCAGGGCGAAATGGCTGGAAAACCTGGCGCTGCGCCCGACTTTCGCCTCGAGGCGCTCGCGGAGGGTGCGGTTATACTGATACCTCAACAAGGAGTATCAGACGTGCGCCAATTCACGGTCGTTGTCGCTGCGGTCGTCCTCGGGGTCTCGGTCAGCGCCCGGGCGGCCGATACTGCGCCCACCTTCTCGAAGGACGTCGCGCCGATCTTCTACAAGCACTGCGCCGAGTGCCACCGGCCGACCATGTTCGCGCCGATGTCGCTGTTGTCATACGAATCCGCGCGGCCGTACGCGCGGTCGATCAAGACGCGTGTGGCGGCGGGCACGATGCCGCCCTGGGGCGCCGACCCGCAGTTCGGCCACTTCAGGAACGACCCGCGTCTGTCGCAGAAAGAGATCGACACCGTCGTCGCGTGGGTTGATGCCGGCGCGCCGAGGGGTGACGACAAGGATCTGCCGGCCGCGCCGAAGTTCATCGACGGCTGGACGATCGGCCAGCCGGACCTCGTCGCGACGATGGAGGAAACGTTCCACGTCCCGGAAACGGGAGTGATTCCCTACAAGTACTTCCGGATTCCGACGAGGCTGACCCAGGACCGCTGGATCCAGGCGATTGAGATCCATCCGGGCGCGCGCGCGCACGTGCACCACGTGATCGCGTTCACAGCGCCCGCCGGCGCGCCGCTGCGTCCGGGCGCCGAGCTCGGCCCGACCAACATCGGCGGCGTGACGCCGAACAAGCCCGGCATCGTGTTCGAGCCCGGCACGGCGCGCATGCTCCGCGGCAACCAGGACATCGTCCTGCAGATGCACTACACGACGAACGGCACGTCCGCGGACGACAAGGCCGAGGTCGGCATCATCTTCGCGAAGGAGCCGCCGAAGAAGCTGATCGCCGGCGGCTACGTGATCAACTTCAGCTTCACGATTCCGCCCAACGACGGCAACGCCGAAGTGAAGTCGACGACGACGCTGGAGAAGGACACGCTGCTGACGTCGCTGACGCCGCACATGCACCTGCGCGGCAAGGACATGACGTACATCGCGCACTACGCCGACGGCACGTCGGAGACGCTGCTGTCGGTGCCGAAGTACGACTTCAACTGGCAGATCAGCTACATCCTCGACACGCCGAAGCTGCTGCCGAAGGGGACGACCGTCGAGGTCATCGCGCACTTCGACAACTCGGCGAACAACAAGTTCAACCCCGATCCGACCAAAGCGGTGAAGTGGGGCGATCAGACGTTCGAAGAGATGATGATCGGCTTCTTCGGCACCGTCCAGGATCCGCCGGCGGCAGCTGCGACAGCAGGGAAGCAGTAGGCAGGTAGGCCAGGTAGGGCGGGTAGGGCAGGTAAAAAGCCCTACCTGCCCTTCACGATTCATCCGCCGTCGGTCCATACATTGCGGGCACTGGAATGTCGTTGAGCCGCAGGTACACGCTCAACTGCCCGCGGTGGTGGACGGTGTGATACAGCACGAAGGTCCTGAACGCCGCCACGCGCGGCATCGTGAACATCTCCTGGCCGCCGCGGCGCAGCGACCACGGCGCGGCGAGCTCCGCGTC
>DASQHH010000492.1:0-5552 GCA_035632195.1 Vicinamibacterales bacterium | reverse complement strand
CACGGCAACAACGGCCTGCTCGTCGAGAGCAACATTCCCGAGGCTGTCCGGGCGGCGCTGATTCAGCGCGGGCACAAGGTGGCGTCGAACGCGAATCCGGGCGGCGCCTTCGGCGGCTTCCAGGGCATCATGGTCGACCCGCGGACAGGCGTTCTGATGGGCGGCTCGGATGTCCGTAAAGATGGGCTCGCCATCGGATTCTGATCGGCGTTGACGCTTGGAGCGCGGGCCTGCGGCCTGCCGTCCGTGGGCAGCCCGAAAGCGCTGCGCTACAATTAGGCTGCCTCCAACGTGCCAGCTGAAAACGAATACGTCGGAAAATTCCGGGTGATCCGCAAGCTCGGGGAAGGCGGCATGGGCGCCGTCTATCTCGCGCAGGACCAGCGCGTGAAGCCGCCGCGCATGGTCGCCATCAAAATGCTGCGCGACAACAACCCCGAACTGCGCGAGCGGTTCGCGCGCGAAGTCGGCATCATCGCCAACTTCGAGCATCCCAACATCGTCCACGTGTTCGAGGTCGACGAGCACGACGGCCATCCATTCATGGCGATGGCCTACGTCAAGGGCGAGACGCTGCTCGAAATCATCCGCCGCAAGGCGCCGATTCCGCTGATGCGGAAGCTGCAGATCATCGAGCACCTGTGCGCGGGCCTTGCGTACGCCCACCGACAGGGCGTGGTGCACCGCGACATCAAGCCCGGCAACGTGATGGTCGATGCCGAGGAGACGCTGAAGATCCTCGACTTCGGCATCGCGAAGCTCGCCGACTCGACGCTGACGGTGTCGGGCAGCCTGATCGGCACGCCCAACTACATGTCGCCCGAACAGATCATGGGCGAAGCGGTCGGTCCGGCGAGCGACATCTTCGCCGTCGGCTGCCTGGCGTACGAGATTCTGTCGTACCAGCAGGCCTTCCCCGGCAAGATCCCCGAAGTGCTGGGACGCATTCAGTACCAGGAGCCAGTGCCGCTGCGGGACACGGCGGCGGCCCTCGACGGCCCGATTGCGGAGATCGTCGAGAAGGCGCTGAAAAAGAGCCTGTCCGAACGCTACCAGGACCTCGCGGACATGCAGAAGGACCTGGCGCGCGTTCGCAAGCGCCTGGAAGAGACGGCGGAGGACAAGACGGTCGTCGAGCCGCGCAGGCGGCCCGAAGTCGAGCCGCTGCTGGCCGCGGCGCGCGAGGCGCTCACATCGGGCGATTTCTCCGCGGCTCGCGCCAAGGCCGCCGAAGTCCTGCAGGTCGATACGAAGAACACGGAGGCGCTCGACATCGATCGGATGGCGCACGCCGCGATGCTCGACCGCCAGAGCCGCGAGTGGCTCGACAGGGCGCGCGAGATGCTCTCGTCCGACAACGTGACCGGCGCTGACGAGCTGCTGCAGCAGGTGATCCGGCAGTCGCCGAACCTGCCGGACGCGAAAAAGCTTCGAGCCGAGATCATGCTGCGCCGCCAGCGGCAGGAAGAGGAAGTGGCGCAGGAGCGCGCCGTCGCGCGCGCGCTCACGCGCGCGCGGACGCAGATCGCGGAGGGCGCATACGAGGCCGCGCTCCGGACGCTCGACGACATCTTCGTCGTCGCGCCGAATCAGCCCGACGCGATGCAGCTCGTCGAACAGGCCAAAGCGGGCGCGGCCGGCCGCGACGATGCGACGCAGGACGAGCGCGCGCGGCAGCAGGCGGCAGCCGACGCGCGCCAGAATGCCATCGCCGAGTGCCTGGAGGCCGGGCTCAAGGCCGCGATGGCCGGGCGCGTCGACGACGCCGCCAAAGAGCTCGAGGAGATCCGCCGGCTCGATCCGCAGGCGCCCGCCGGATCCAGGCTCGCTCGCAAGATCGAAACCGAGCGCGAGGCGCTCGCGCTGCGCCACCGCCTCGAGACGATCCGCCTCGACGTCCATGAAGCGCTGCAGGCGCGGAACCCGGACCTCGCCGACCGCCTCACGCGCGAGCTGGCGCAGACCGGCGCCGATGCCAAGGAAATCGAAGACCTGAAGACGCGCATCCTCACGGTCCGCTACGAGTCGACGGTGGCCATGGCGCCCCCGACACCGCGGCCCGTAGCGACGCCGATGCCGGTCTCGACGCCGTCACCCGTCGGGACGCCGACGCCGTCCGCCGAACGCCGGCCGCTGACCGAGGCGGACAAGATGGCCCGCGCCGGCCTGCGCGCGTTCTACCAGGGCGAATACCACAAGGCGCTCGACGTTTTCGAGCGGATTCCGAAGAATGCCGCGGGATCGGTCGCACGCGAGCGCGTCGTGTTCTACATGGCGTGCAGCAACGCGGCAATGGCGCTGCTCGATGGCGACCAGGGCTCGGCCCGCCTCGACAAGGCCCGCAAGCTGTTTCAGCTGTCGCAGCCGGAAAAGAACGCCTTCTCGCTGGACCGCCAGCACATCTCGCCGGAAATCCTCGGCGCGCTCGAAGGAAAGCGCTAACCGAGAAGGCTTGAGACGATCTCGTCGACGTCGTAGGCGGGGTTCGTCACGACGACCTTGTTCGACGCTCCGCGCACCACGGTGATCGTCGTCGAGTAGGGCTGGCTCATCGACTCGCTCGTCACCTGCAGCTCGTACTCGCCCGGCGGCAGATTGATCAGGAACGGCGTCGTCTTTTCCGAAGGCGCGGCCTTGGCCGGCTTGCCGCGCTGCTGAATCGCGACGCGTCCCCACGGCAGGGAGTCGATCGCGACCGGCGTCGGCGTCCGGCCGCGGACCACGAACAGCGAACCGGCGCCGAGGAACGTCACGCCCGCGATCGCGCCCCACATCCACATCGGGACGAGCGGCGCGGCTTCCGTCGCCACTTGAACGGGGTTCTGCGCGAGCGCCGCCCTGCCTGCGTTCCTCGCCGCGTCGATGCGGTTCTTCAAGCCGATCGCGTTCTTGTTCTCCGGATCCCGCTTGAGCACCTCGTCGACGCTCCGCCCGGCGCTGCCGTAATCGGCGTTCGCAAAGGAATCGTTCGCCTGTTTGATCAGATTGAGGACCTCGAAATTCTGATCGGGCCGCTCCTTTCCGAAACGCACCGCATCGGCTCTCTCGGCCTGGGCGTACGCCTTCTGCTGCACGAATCCGAGGTACTGCGAGCTCTGCGCGAACGCCTTCTGCGCCGCGTCGTTGGACGGGTCTTTGTCCGACGCTGCACGGTACTTCGCGTCCGCCTGGAAGAAGTCGCCGGCCGCGTACATCTTCCGGCCTTCTTCGAGCAGAATCCGCGAATCGGCGCGCGGAACCAGCGCCTTCATGGCTGCGTTGTTCGGTTCCTGCGCGAGGACCGTCTCGGCGCCCTGCCTGGCCGACGCGAAGTTGCCGGCGTCGAACGCTTTCTGCGCGTTCGCGGCGACCTGGGCGATGCCCTGCGTCTTCAGCAGCTGCGTGTTGATGTTCGATTCGACGGTGTCGAGCTTGTCCCTGAGGAAGCGCTGCTGGTTCGACTGCCGCGCGGTTTCGAACGCCTTCATGGCATCGTCGAGCCTGTTCGCCCGTTGCGCGGCTTCGCCTGTGGACTTTGCAGAGGTGTACGCCTCCTCGCGCGTCTGGATGTCTTTGAGGCCGGCCGCGGCGTCAGCGTTGTTCGGGTCGCGCGCGCCGGCGGCCGTGTATTCCTGTTTCGCCGCGTCGAGGTCGCCCTGCGCGATGTACGTCTGCGCGCGGACGATGTGTTGTCTCGCTTCGGTGACGGCAGCATTCCGCGCGATCACTGCCTGCGTCTCCGTGATTTTCTGCCGGTAGCCGCGGCTGTTGCAGTCTTCCGGTGACGCGGCGCACGCCTTCTGCCAGCCGTCGACCGCGGCCGTGAGCTGCTGTTTGCCGAATGCATCGTCGCCTGCGGCGGAGAAGCGGGCGAAGTCGAGCTCTTTGGGAAACTTCGCTTCCTCGTCCGCCAGGTACGCAGTCTTCGCGATGGTGCCGCGTTTGTCGAAGTTCGCGGTCGCGTCATCGAGCCGGCCCTGGCGCAGATCGGCGATGGCGAGGTAGTACTGCGGGAAATACCCGTCGGGCGAGTCGGTCGCTCTCGGCGTGCCGTCGATGCGAATGGCGTTGGTGAACTGCGTCGCCGCATCCGCCCATCGATTCGCCTTCATCGCGTCGACACCGGCGCGGTATGCGGTCAGCGCGCGCTCCGAAACGGCCGGGGCCCCGCCGCCCGCCGCCGGTGTGTTTCCCCCGGCCGGAGCTCCGCCTCCGCCCGCAGGCGTCCCGCCGCCCCCGCCGGACGCCGGCGTGTTCAGCCTCGCCATGTAGGGCGCGGCCTGCGCCGCGAGATCCTGCGCCGCCGGACCGCGAAGCGCGGCCGCCTGACGCGCTTTCGCAAGATCGCCCGTCTCCACGTAAGCGATGAACAGATAGTGATGCGGAAAGTAGGACCCCGCGAATGCGCCCTCGCGGTACGTCCGGTCCGTCGGATCCTGTGCAATGGCCGCAGTCAGCGGCTCGATCGCTTCCTGGTACTTCTTCTGCTCGACCGCCTTCTTGCCTTTGTCGTAGTTGTCGAGCACGCTCTTGACTGGAGGCCGCTGCGCGAACGCGGCGCCCGCGCTCAAAACGACCACGGCTGCGCCTGCGGCGATCGCGCGGATTGTCCGGGGCACGGCGAGATTATACGCGGGAAAAGCGAAAGGGCGGTCAGCCTGGCTGACCGCCCTTTTGTAATCGAGGCGTCATGCGCGCGGACGAGCGGAGACGAGCTCCGCCTCTACTGCTGGCCGCCGGTCGGCGCCGCCGCCGCTCGGTTGATGCTGAACGTGAACGCCGTGAACTGCATCTCTTCCCAGGTCTGGTCGCCCCAGTAGACGTCCTTGGTCGGATCCGGATTCGATTTGTTCGCGGTCGAGTTGTCATACCACGCCGACGTCTTGAGCTTGGTCCCCTTCGGCAGCTGCATCGGCGTCGCGTAGATGTAGTCGGTCTGCCAGTTGAAGTCGTACTTCGGCACGTTGAGGATCATCTCCGTGCGGCCGTCCGGATAAGTCGCCTCGACTTGCCAGCGCTTGCCGCGGACGTGCGTGTGCGGAATGGCGCTCCAGAGCGTGACGTCCGTGTTGAGCGTCATCTCGGCGTCGACACGCGTGTCGGGCACGCCCGCCTTCAGCACGAAGTTCGCCGTCTGCAGCGGCACCACGAGCAGTTCGGTCTTCGGCGCCTCCTTCGCGTACTTGACGCCGATGGTTGTGCGGTCGCTCGTCGGCTTGCCGTTCGTCGTGTAGTGCACCTGGATCGTGATGATGGCGCCCTTCGGAATCTTGATCGCGGTGCCCGGCGCGTACTCGCGCAACGAGTAGCCCGGCGCGTAGCCGGCGAGCCATCCGCCCGGATTGCCCTTCGCGGGACGATCGTTCGCGGCGTCTTCCTTCGCCGGCGTCGGCGCATCCGCCGGACGGCGCATGGCCGGACCGAACGTGAACGGCGGCATCGGACGCGGGCCGCCGGCCTGCGCAGCAGCGGGCCGAGGCGCGCCGGCCTCGGGCGCCGGGCCGCGCACGTACGCGATCACGTGGTGCACGACCGCGCGGTTGCCGGGTTTGATTTCGAACGCCTGGAGCCAC
>DASQHH010000491.1:0-2307 GCA_035632195.1 Vicinamibacterales bacterium | reverse complement strand
TCCCGATGGGATCTTCGTTCGGCCAGTACTTCGCCGCCATCGCCTCGCTGATCACCGCCACGACGGGCGCCGTCTCCGTGTCTGTCTCCGTGAAGAATCGCCCCCGCACCAGGCGGATCCCCATCGTCTCGAAATATCCGGGCGTCACCACCTGCCAGTCGCCGTTCGGGTTCTCCCCGGGCTGCTTCGTCCGCCCTTCTTGCGTAATCGACCAGTCGCCGATGTGGCCGGTGAGCGGCAGCAGCCGCGTCGCGCCCACGGACCGCACGCCGGGCAGCTCCGACAGCCGTGCCTGAATCGTCCTGATCGCCCTGATTGCGTCGGCATCCTTGGCGTACTCCGGACCGCTCAGCACGACGCGCATCGTCAACGCGTTCTTTTGATCGAAGCCGAGATCGATGCGCCGCAGCTCCACGAAGCTGCGGATGATGAGCAGCGCACCGACGAGGAGGACGACGGAGAGCCCAATCTGCGAGACTGCAAGGACGTCGCGCGCGCCACTCGTCCCGCTCCGGCCCCCGGACTTGAGCGGCTGATTGCGATCCGATCCTGACAACTCGATCGCCGGCGCGAGGCCGAACAGCACGCCGGTCGCCACAGTCAACAGCAGCGTGAACGCGAGTACTCCAGCGTCGATTCCGGTCTGATCGAGGCGTGGAATCCCCGGCGGATGCGACGCGACGAGCACGCGCATCGCGGCCCACGCGAGAGCGAGCCCGAGCGTGCCGCCGAGCACGGAGAGCAGGACGCTCTCGCCGAGAAGCTGTCGGACGATGCGCCCGCGCGACGCGCCGATGGCCGTGCGTACCGCAATCTCGCGAGAGCGTTCGTCGGACCGCGCCAGCATCAGGTTCGCGACGTTCGCGCACGCGATGAGGAGAATGACGCCGACCGCGCCCAGCAGCGTCCACAGGGCAGGACGCACGTTGCCGACGACGAGGTCCTTGAGCGGCACCGCGGCGCGGCGCTTCGGATCCTTGTCGTTCCAGCCGCCGCCGACGTTGTCGTGGATCCAGCGGTCCTCGAGCGACCGCATCGCGGCGGTCGCCCGCCCGGGCCCGACGCGATCGGCCAGCCGCGCGATGCCGGTCAGCGAGTGGTCGCCCCAGGAGGGAAATTGCGCAGCGAGATTCAGCGGCTGCCACAGCTCGCTCGGCTGGTCGTCGCTGTAATCGAGCGGCAGCTGGAAACCGTCCGGCATGACGCCGACCACGAGTGCAGCGGCTCCATTGACGAGGATGCGTTGCCCGACGAGGGCGCGGTCGCCGCCGAAGCGCCGCTGCCAGAGACGGTAGCCGAGCACGACCTGGTCCGCGATGTCCGGCGCGCGGTCGTCCGCCGCGAACGAGCGGCCCACGAGCGCGGGCACGCCGAGCGTCGCAAAGATGTTCGGCGTCACCTGAGCGGCGACGACGCGCTCGGGTTGCTGTCCTCCCGTCAGGTTCGCGGCAGTCCCGGTGTAGGCCGCGACGCTCGCGAACGTCCGGCTCTCGGCCATGTAGTCCCGGACCTCCGGCCCCGACAGGTTGGTCGTGCCGTCGCGGACTCCCCTGTCCGACGCCCCCCACAGCATGACGAGGCGATCCGGGCGACCGTACGGGAGCGGGTCGAGCAGGACGGCCTGGACGAGGCTGAAGATGGCTGTGTTCGCGCCAATGCCGAGCGCGACGGTGAGGATGGCGACCGTGGCGAAGCCTGGCGCGCGAGTCAGGCGGCGAAACGCGTACTTCATGTCTGCCACAGCCAACCCTCCTGCGATTCGATGCTTAGATGATCGGGAGAGCGAATGCGTTGACAGGTAACATATCGGCGCGATCCATGTTCGAGACCCGCACCGCGCACATCCACCTCTCCCCGTACGGGGTCGTGCTCGTGCGCATCAAGCGGGATGCGACGCAATCGCTCGAGGATGCATCCGAGAACCTGGCGGCGGCGGTAATGGCCACGGATCGGCAGCGCCGACCGCTGCTCATCGACATCCGCGGCCATTCCGCTCGAAGACGATGTCCGCCGCTACTATTCCGGTCAGAAAGTCAGCGAACACTTCACCGCACTCGGCCTGCTCGTCGACGGCGGGCCATTCGGACGCATGATGGGCAACCTGTACTTCCGGGTCGCGCAGCTCGAAATTGCGACGCAGATCTTCGCCACCGAAGGGGACGCGGTCGCGTGGCTGCTGCCCTATCGACAGCCCACTGCTTGAGTGTCCGACGCCGCGCCGTCTGTCAGATCTCCGCCCGGAGTTCTCGCACAGATCAGACTCGTCAACCGCCGGCACGAATCAGCGTCAGCCGGTGGGCGCTCGAT
>DASQHH010000490.1:0-1826 GCA_035632195.1 Vicinamibacterales bacterium | reverse complement strand
CATCGCGGTCGACAAGAACCGCCGCATCTACCTGGCCGATCGGTCGAACCACCGCATCCAGGTCTTCGACGAGAACGGCGGATTGCTCGACGTCTGGCCGGGATTGCGGCAGCCGAACGACATCCTCGTCTCCGCCGACCAGCACGTCTGGGTGGCCGACGGCACCAACGCGAAGGTCCTCGAGTACGACACGAACGGCAGGCTGCTCTACTGGTGGGGCACGTACGGCACGTTCCCGGGCCAGTTCTGGGAAATCCACCAGATGTCGATCGACTCGGAAGGAAACTTTTATGCGGCGGACAGCTTCGGCGGACGCACGCAGAAGTACCGGCCGCGGAAGACTGCAGACCGCGCGAAGCTGATAACCTATTGAGGTCGTGCTCGCCGGTTTCCATCCGATCACCTCACGCTGGTTCGAACAGACATTCGGGACGCCGACCACCGCGCAGGAGCGCGGCTGGTCGGCCATTCGTGAACGCGCGCATACGCTGATCGCCGCGCCGACCGGTTCGGGCAAGACGCTGGCGGCGTTCCTCACCGCGCTCGACGATCTCGTCCACGATGCGCTCGCCGCTCCGCTGCCGGATGAAGTCCGCGTCGTCTACGTCTCGCCGCTGAAGGCGCTGAGCGCGGACATCCACAAGAATCTCGCGGAGCCGCGGCGCGGCATCCGCGAAGCCGCGGAGGCGTGCGGACTCGAACCACCGAAGATCACCGCCGCCGTCCGCACGGGCGACACCACCTCGTCGGAGCGCGCCGCGATGCTGCGCACACCGCCGCACATCCTCGTCACGACGCCGGAGTCGCTCTATCTGCTGCTGACCGCGGAGCGCAGCCGCCAGATGCTGCGGACGGCGCGGACCGTTATCGTCGACGAGATCCACGCGGTCATCGGCACCCGCCGCGGCGCGCACCTCGCGCTGTCGCTCGAGCGATTGCAGCACATCGTCTCCTCCTCTGTCCTCTGCCCCGCCGACGGTCGGCCGCCGCTGCAGCGCATCGGCCTCTCCGCGACACAGAAGCCGATTGAGGACGTCGCGCGCTATCTCGCCGGCCCCGAAGCCGACCGCGTCCGCGTGGTCGACGAAGGCCACGTGCGCGACCTCGACCTCGCGGTCGAAGTGCCGCGGTCGCCGCTCGAAGCGGTCATGTCGCACGAAGTGTGGGAGGAGTACTACGATCGCCTGACCGCCCTCGTCCTCGAACACCGCACGACGCTCGTGTTCGTCAACACGCGGCGCATGGCGGAGCGCGTTGCGCGGCATCTCAGCGATCGACTGGGCGAAGACGCAGTCACGGCGCATCACGGCAGTCTGTCGAAAGAGAAGCGGCTCGACGCCGAGCATCGATTGAAGACCGGTTCGCTGCGCGCGCTCGTCGCGACGGCGTCGTTGGAGCTCGGCATCGACATCGGCAGCGTCGACCTGGTCTGCCAGATCGGATCGCCGCACCGCATCGCGACGTTCCTCCAGCGCGTCGGGCGATCGGGCCATCGGCTCTCGGCGGTGCCGAAGGGCCGGCTGTTCCCCGTCTCGCGCGACGATCTCGTCGAGTGCGCCGCGCTGCTCCGGTCGGTCCGCCGCGGCGAACTCGATCGCATCGTCCAGTACGACGCACCGCTCGACGTGCTCGCGCAGCAGATCGTGGCCGAGACCGTTTCTGGGGAATGGGGTGAGGACGATCTGTTCGCCCTCGTGCGCCGCGCGTCGCCGTACCGGACGCTCGCCCGCAACGCCTTCGACGGCGTCGTCGCGATGGCCGCCGAAGGGTTCGCGACGCGGCGCGGGCGCCGCGCCGCGCTGATCCACCGCGACGAGGTCAACCAC
>DASQHH010000489.1:0-3523 GCA_035632195.1 Vicinamibacterales bacterium | reverse complement strand
CGTCTACTCGGGCACGACCATGACGGCGACGTTCACGGTCAGCCGCCCCGAGCTGCAGACGATTACCGTGGCGCCGCAGTCGACGGTCGGCGGCAATTCGGTCGTCGGCACGTTGACGATGTCGTTGCCGGCGCCGCCGGCGGGCGCGCCCGTGTCCCTCGCCAGCAGCAGCGTGAACGCCATCGTGCCGCCGGTCGTCACCATCGCCTCAGGCGCGACCAGCCAGTCGTTCGAGATCGACACGACCGATTCCGTCGGCACGCAGGCAGTCATCACGGCAACGTATTCCGGCCAGGTGCGGACGACGACGCTGACGATTGCGCGGGAAGGGCTGCAGAGCGTATCGGTGGGCGCGGGCCCGGTGCCCGGGGGCTCGACCTTCCCCGGCTTCGTGACGATGTCGGTGGCGGCATCCGCGTCCGGCGCGACGGTGGCGCTTTCGAGCAGCAGCCCGAGAGCGACCGTGCCCGCAACCGTCACCGTCCCGCCCGGCGCGACGACGGCAGCCTTTCAGGTGACGACGATCGATCAGCCGCCGACTGAGACGGTGACGATATCCGCGACGTACGCAGGCGTGACGGATACGGCGCCGCTGACCATCCTCGCGTTTCCGGTCGTGACGTCCATGACCTGCACGCCCAACACGCCTTCTGGCGGCGCGGCGGTGCAGTGCCTCGGGGCGCTGCAGAATCCGGCGCCCTCTGCGGGATGGACGCTCGCGGTCAGCTCCAGCGATCCGTCAGCGTCCGTGCCCGCCGTAATCACGGTCCCGGCGTCCGCGGCGGGGTTCCAGTTTCCGGTGTCGACGTCCGTCGTCACCGTCGCGACGCCCGTGAGCCTGCAGGTGTCCGACGCGGCCAGCGGGCTGGCGCTCTACACCATCTCTATCACGGTCTCGCCGTGACGCTATCGTCCCAGGTTCAACCGCGCGCTCAGCATCGCGCGGCGCGGATCCTGGAACACGGTCGGCACGCCGAAATTCGAGCTGAACAGATTGTCGCTGGCCAGCGCCTCCTCCGCGGTGTCGTTGAGCGCGTTCAGCACGTCGACCATCAGTTCTATGCGTGCCGCTCCGCGGACGGTCACCGTCCGCGAGAGGCGCAGGTCGAGAATGGACTGCGAGGACAGGCGCCGCGTGCCGCGCGGCTCGAGCAGAATGCGCTGGTCGCCTTGCGGCAGCGAGACCTGCGCCGTCGCCGCCCATGGCTTCCCGCTGAAGTACTGAAAGTTGGCGCCGAATGCGAAACCGGTGTGCGGGATGTCGATCGTGCCCGTCATGCGGAACATGTTCGGCCGATCGTTCGGCAGCCGGCCGTCGGCGTTCGTGAGGCTGTTCGGATCCCGCCCGAAATTCTGGGTGCTGGCCGGGAACGCGGGCGCGACCGTGCTGACCTGCGGATCCCCCGCTGCGGCTGCACTCGACGCCTGCAGTCCGTAAGCCCGCGAGAACGTATAGGAGGCGAGCGCGTACCACCCGTTCGCGCGGCGCTTTTCGGCGGTCATCACGAGGCCGTTGTACGTCAGCGAATAGCCATCGGGGTTGGTCAACAGGAATCGCCGGCCCGCCGTTGGACTCGTGAGCACGAACACCGGTAAGGCGCGGCCGTCCGGGAGCGTGCGCGTCTGCTGGCTGTATTGCCCTGCGATGTCGGTCCACGCGATGAAGTTGTCGCCGGTCTTGCGGATGTAAGCCGCGGCCACCGACACTCGAGCGCCGAGCTCACGGTCCACGCCGATCGAGTATTCATCGGTGCGCGGTGTCCGCGTGCTGGGATCGAGCAGCAGATTGATTTTGGGATCGACGACGGACACGAGCTGTGTGTACCCGCCCGTTGCCCCGTCGTAGGCCATGGTCGTAATCGGCGTCACTCCGGGATGAATCGGACTCAGTTCTCCCGTCAGGACGCCCTGGCTGAACCGGCCGTAGCTCGCACGCAGGATCGTCCGGCCGTCGGCCGTGAGCCTCTCGGTGACGCCGAGGCGCGGCGAGATCACGTTCCAAACATAGAGTGTGCCCAACCCGGGAATCGTTGCGCCCGTGTCGCGTCCCTGCGCGTCGGTCGCGGCGAGGTCCTGGCTGATCGCGCGGCTGTGGTCGAATCGCACGCCCGCGTTGATCGTCAGGCGCGCGCCGATCGTCAACGCATCGCTCGCGAACGCCGCGGCCGTGATGAATTCGCCGCCGCTGTTCGAGGGAGCGCTCGAAATCGCCTCAAACGGCCGCCCGCCGTCGTCGATGTATCGGACGCCGCCGGGAATGATGGCGGGCTGATAGTGTTCACCCTTCTCGATCTGCGTGCCAATCTTCCACTGATGATCCGCGGCGAACAAGTCGGGACGATAGTGGCTGAGCGTTGCCTTCACGGTCGTCCGGATCAGCGTCAGCCCGCCGATCGACTGCGGACCGCCGCTCTGGACGTTGGTGAGGCGATCGGTTCGATTCGGCACCGTCGGATCGCCGCTGCTCGGGTCGTCGTGGCGCGTATAGACGAAGCGTCCGACCCGCGCATCCCACACGGTGTTGGGCGACAGCGTATGCGTCAGATGGCCGAACGTGATGGTCGGCACGGTCGCGTTCTGACGCTGCGTCGTCGCGAACGGCATGACCAGCGTTGGAATTTGAGGGTTCACCCAATGCTCGTCGTTGATGCTCTGCATCAGCTGCAGATTCGGCGAGAGCCGCCAGGTGAGCTTGCCGAAGAACTTGTTCTGCTCGTAGGTCCTCGGCAACGCGGGGTCCGTGCCCGGCTGGCTGTCGTAGTCGCGAAGGTATTGATATCCGGTGAAGAACCAGACCCGATCGCGGACGACGGGACCGCCGAGATTCGTCGTGAAATCGCGGTAGCGGGCGCGCTCGTATCCGCTCGGCGCGGAACGGCCGGCCACGGGAAGCAGAACGGGCTGACTCGTCAGAGCCGACGACTGTCCGAAGTACGACGCGTCGTATTGAAACCGATCGCCGCCTTGCCGGGTCACGACGTTGAACACCGTGCCCTGGATGTTTCCGTATTCCGCGGAGACGCCGACGGACTGGACCTGGATCTCCTGAATGACGTCCACGCTCGGCTCGGCGCGCGAGACGCCGGCGCACGGGCAGGTGAAGTTCGTGCCGTCAATGAGGAACAGGTTCTCGTTGCCGCCCGAACCGAAGGCCGACACCGTGTTCACGGTGCCGCTCGACGGTGACGTCGGCGACACGCCTGGAGCGGCTCGAATCGCATCGAACATGCTGAAGCGCCGTGATGGAACGGCGCGGAGGTATTCGGGTCCGAACCGGCTTTCGAATCCGCTGCTTCGTGCTTCGATGCGCGAGCCGGCTCCCTCCACCGTGATCGACTCGGCCACGCCCGACAGCTTCATGTCCGCCGTTCGCTCGAGCGTGGCGCCCGCCCCGATATCGACGCCGTCCTCGCGATATGTCGCGAATCCAGTCAGCTCAATCTCGAGCGCGTACAGTCCTGGCGGCAGCGTCGGGAATCGCAGCTGCCCTCTCTCGTTCGTCGTCGTCGTCGCCGTCCCGCCG
>DASQHH010000488.1:0-4423 GCA_035632195.1 Vicinamibacterales bacterium | reverse complement strand
CGGTCTCGAAATCCAGGCTACCGCGGCGGCGGCAATCAAGGCATGTGACGCGGCTCCAGGTCTCCAGCTGGAGAACTGAAGAAAGCGAACGTGGACGGAGCTCGGCGGCTGACGCCGAATCAGCCGGAGCGGTACCGAGTGTCCCCTGTGAACGGCTGAAGAAGCCGGAGGCGCGCGACGGCGCGGCGCGCGAGTGCGGCGACCGGATGCGTGCTGTACGGCACGACCGTCCAGCACGGACGCAGCGTGAAGTCGGTCTTCCGCACGGCGTGATAGAAGAGCCGGCCCTTCGTCGCCAGGCCATCCACGAGATGGATGACGCTGCTGTTGATGCAGTGGATTTCATCGGCGTCGCAAATCAGTCTGCGAAAGGCGAGGAGGTTGCCGTACGGATCCGTCCTGCGACGGACATCGACCATCGGAAGAGTCGAGCCGACGCGAAGCGTGAACACGCCCAGGCTGTTCTCACGGTGCATGAGGCCGTACGGCTCTCGGGGTGCAAGACGGTCGTACAACGTGTGCTCGCTGGGAATCACTTCCGGGAGCGAAAATCGCGAGTATCTGACGTCGAACGGGATTCCCACCTGCTCGTAGAACGACGCGTCGAAGCGGCGCCGGTCGCACAGCTCGTGGCCGACGAGAAGAACGGGGCAGTCTTTCGACGCGGCCATCGCGTCGACGTCGGTGACCCAGTCGTGGACCGGAAAGACCTCGATGGCCGGGCGTTCGCTGTACAGGCACCGCAGCGTACCCAGATACTCCGGCTTGCACGGAACGTAGACCCGGTCCATCCGGTCGGCCACGTGGTGGACCAGACCGTTGCAAATCAGGGCATCGCCGAGGCCCGGGTGGTGGTAGACGACGAGCTGGCGTGAACTGCACCCGGCCAGCGTCGTAATCCTTTGCGATCTATTAATGGACACTCCGGTCAACAGCCGTCAGGATCGATAATATGAGCGGCGCGTGCTTTGCTCAGCAAATGGAACACCGACCGTAAGCCGTTGATTCAACCCGACCTTAACAGCGTACTGCACCCACGAATGGACAAGCCGGCACTCCGACGGGACACTCTTGCGCTGACTGGCCTGGTGCTCCTGTGGGTATTCCTGCCGCTCCGCACACAGGCGCAGGCGCCCATTGGGCAGTTGTCGGGCGTCGTTTCTGCCCAGAACGGCACTGTCCTCCTGCCGGGCGCGGCTGTTGTGATCACGGCAGGCACCGACGCCGTTGTTGCCAGCGTGCAGACCTCGGAAGACGGCCGCTTCTCCGTGCCGCTGGCTCCAGGCAAGTACGCAGCGACGGCCTCGCTGAGCGGCTTCACGCCGCGGACGGAAGCGTTCACGGTGACGTCGAACGCGACCACGACCGTCACACTGGATCTGGCGATTGAAGGGGTGTCGCAGCACGTCGAGGTCGTGGCGGCCAGCCCGGTCCCGGTCAATGAGGGCACGATTGCGCCGACCGACGCCATCGGCGGCAAGGAGCTGGAACAGCTCGCTCCGAGCGGTGGACTCCAGGCGTCGCTCCGCCTGTTGGCCAGCGTCATCCAGGTTCCCGGCGGCCTGAGCATCAAGGGCGGACGGCCCAGCCAGGCGGGGTTGCAGCTCGGCCCGGGCTCGCTCGTCGATCCGTCGACCGGCGTCGCTCAGTTTGCGCTGCCCGATGATGCGATCGATTCGATCGCGGTGCTGCCGAATCCGTATGCCGTCGAGTACGGGCGGTTCTCGTCGGGGCTCGTTGTCATTCAGACGAGGAAGGCCGGAGACCAGTGGAAGGTGCGGCTCAACGATCTCGATCCGACGTTCCGTACGACGCGCACGTCGCCGTTCGATCCGGTCGGCATCGGGTGGTGGGGGCCGCGGGCAGAATTCGGCGGGCCGATCGTCAAGGATCGCCTGTTTCTCGAGCAGGCCGCTCAGCTGCGGTACAGCGTGTCAGACGTGGCCAGCCTCCCGCTCGACGAAGTGCGGACGTCGAAGTCGTTCAGCTCCTTCACGCGCGTCGACGGGAACGTGTCTCCGCGCCACTTCATTGTCGCGACCAGCGCCATTACCCCCGGATCCACCGATCAGGCCACGCTCGGCACGTTCACGCCGCCCGACGCGACCGTCGACGTCCATTCGTGGGCGAACGAAATTGCGCTCACCGAGCGCGACGTGTGGAGCGACTCGCTCCTCACGGAGACCACGGTGCAGTCGCACGACTACCTGACGAACGTTCTGCCGCGCGGAAGCGCGCCGATGGAGCTTCGTCCCGACACGACGCTCGGGAATTTCTTCAACGAGCAGCACCGTGACACGGGCGCGGTTCAGGTCGTCTCGTCGGTGTCCGGATCGAAGTCTGCGCTCGGCGGCCTGCACTTGTACAAGGCCGGCATCGACCTGATGCACAGCGACTTCGACGGGTCGAGCCTCAGCCGGCCGGTGCTGATCGAGGGCGTCGACGGCACGCTGGCCCGGCGCCTGGACTTTTCGCCGCTGCCGACCGTCCAGCACACGGCGAGCACGGACGTGGCGCTGTTCGCGCAGGATCGGTTCCAGCCGACGCCCCGATGGTTCACGGAATTCGGCGTGCGGCTCGATCGCGACGGCATCACCGATCGTTTCAATCTCACGCCGCGGGTCGGTGCTGCGTGGCTGCTCGACGAATCGGGGTCCACGGTCCTGCGCGGCGGCTTCGGCCTCTTCTACGAGCGCACGCCGTCCACGGCGGGCGCGTTCGATCAGTTCGAAACGTTCACGGACACGCGCTTCGCGCTGGACAGTACGGAGACGCCGGCGTCCCAGACGGTCGTGTATCACGCCGCTGCGAACCTGCAGACGCCGCGAAGCCGCACCTGGGACGTCAGCCTCGACCAGCGCCTTACACCGCACTGGTCGCTCCGCTTCGCCGGCATCGACCGCGAAGGAAGCCACGACCTGATCGTGAATCCGGTGGAGCAGGGACCGGGACTCGAAGCGCTGATCCTCAGTAGCCGCGGTCACTCGCTGTACCGCGGCGCCGAGGTGGGTATGCACATGGCGTACGGGTCCCGCGCCGACGTCAATCTGACGTATACCCACGCGATGGCGCGTGCCGACCTGAATGCGCTCAGCTCGTACTTCGACGCGATCCGCGCTCCGGTCATCGGGGGCAACCAGTACGCCGCCGCGAACACCGACGTGCCGGACCGGCTGCTCGCGCGCGGCCGCGTGATGCCGACCGATCGCTGGCTGCTGCTCGGCATCTTCGACTGGCACACCGGCCTCCCGTACTCGGTCGTGGACGAGAGCCTCGATTTCGTCGGCGCTCGGAACAGCCTCCGCTTTCCGACCTACAGGCGTCTCGAGTTCGGCCTCGAGCGGCGGATGCGCATCCTGAAACTGCAGCCCTGGGTTGGCGTCAGGATCTGGGATGCGCTCGCCACGTTCCTTCCGTCGGACGTCCAGAACAACATCAGCTCGCCGGCATTCGGAAGCTTCTACAACTCCGAGTACCGCCAGTACCGGATTCAAATCCGGTTCGAACGGTAGCGTTACGGTGATTCGCAGCGTCGTCCTCGCGCTGGCGCTCTGGACGGTCGCCGGCGACCCGGCGGCCGCGGTGCTCCAGCGCTACGAGGCGGAGATCGCGCAGCAGCCCGAGAATCTGGTGCTGGCATCGGAGTACCGTCAGACGGCGATCGCGGCGCGCGATTTCGATCGGCCGATCAAGTTTTTCGAGAAGCTCGGCAAGCTGAAGAACAGCGGTCCGAACGTGCAGATCAGCCTCGCCCTGGCGCTCGTCGACAAGGCGCCGGTCGTTGGAGAAGTCCGACGCGCGTACGTCGGCTTCGATGCGATCAGCGCGGTCAACCGGGCCATCGCACAGGCGCCGACGGTGCTGGCTTTTTACGTCCGCGGTCGGATCAATCTCGGATACGACAAGCTGATTTTCCATCGGACCGACAAGGGAGTCGCGGACCTGGAGCGCGCGCTGACGCTCGTCACGCCGGCGACGCCCCTGCCGATGATCGCGCGCGTGTATCAGTCGCTGGGCGACGGCTACTACAAGCTGGACGAGCTCGCGAAGGCGCGTCAGGCATGGACCAGGGGCCTCGAGATCGCGCCTGACGATCACGAACTGCGGTCCCGAGTGGAGCAGGGCGAGGCCGTCGGCAGGCTCGTGCACGACGCCCTGTCGCCGAGCCGGCGCGCCGATACCAACGTCACGCCGGCGCTTCTCGAGCGCTGACCGGATGGCGAATCTCGTCGTCGCCACCGCCGCTTCGTCCAACCACTTCGGCGCGTTGTGCCAGATGCTGCAGTCGCTGCGCTCCCTTCCGGCACGTGTCGAGTGCTACGACATCGGCCTGACGGAGCAGGAACGCCATGAGCTGCCGCGATGGGACGGCGTCGTGCACCGGACGTTCGACTACGCTTCGTATCCGCCGTTCTTCGACGTC